>JAHJFH010000142.1 GCA_018824925.1 Thermoplasmatota archaeon | reverse complement strand
GAGTATCCATAGAACCAACCCTACTACACCAATTTGATACAAAAATCAAAAAAGAGGGATACATAAACCGCTCCGAAGCAATTCGCGACCTCATAAGACGCTCTCTACTTAAAACCAATCTCACAAACCCCAATCAAAACGCCATCGGCACCCTCACCATGATCTATGATCACCACACCGGAAACCTCTCCAACCGATTATTAACAATACAACATGACTACCATACCGAAATCCTCACCACCACACACATACATATCGACCACCACAACTGTCTAGAAGTCCTCGTCCTCAAAGGCACAGCTGGCGCTATCCAGGAACTCGCCAATAAAATAAAAGCACAAAAAGGCATAAAACACGGTGAACTTGTACTAACCGATGAAAAACTCTAATCCTTTTTAATAACGGAGTTTAAATCCTTAACAAAAGCCTTCACATCAGTCCCATGAACACCCGCTATATCCTTAATCCGTTCAAAAGACGCCGCAATACAACCAATACAACCAATATTATATTTCGCAAACACCATCGCCGTCTCAGGATATTTTTCAATAACTTCCCGAATCGTCATATCCTCAGTAATCATATCTTTGGTCATAGTATCGCCCGTTATTCACTTCTGTTATTAAAAACTATCGAAATCAAAGAGATGGTGAGGAGAACCGGACGGAAACACTAGGAGGAAGGAAAAAGCGCTCATTAAAGAAGAGGATCCCGTCCGGTACAAGAGCCACAAAACCCACAAAGAAGTTATACCATAAAAATACACGTCAAGGGTCAACGAAACTATTCAAAAAGCTATATATCAAATAAAACCTGCACATACACGGGATCAGTCATATGAACCTCCAACATATGATAGGTAACCGCCTTAATTTCAATCCCAATACGATGTTTCTGTGTACTAAATTCCTCCCCATATACTATTGCACTTAACTGATTATCCTTTAGCACCACCTTAAAACGCCCAAACACCACATTATGCACATCATGTAAAAACAACAACTCAGATAACCAATCAACTAACAATTGTTCCCTGTCCGGCGCCGTTAACTCAATTTTATATTCACCCACAGCAGCAATTTTAGATGAATCCGTCATCAAATCAAACATTGCCTTAGCAGCATGCCCATATGCCTCAGCGATATCCTTTCCATATGCTTTGACCACAACATCTGCAGTATGATCAATAAACTCATAGGCTTTCATAAACTCGCCTTATCAATGGCCCTATGACACTGACATGTTCTCTGAGCATCAAGTGATTGAATAGTGTCCTCTAAAACCGACGACACCATCGATTTCTTTTCATTAAAGACCTGAATAATCTCATCGGCGGATAACGATGCTTGCATCCCCGCAGCCATATTACATACCACACAAATAGAGGCATAACAAAGCCCCCGCTCCCGTGCCAACACCACCTCAGGCACTAAAGTCATACCAACAATATCGCCATATGTTTGATACATACGAATCTCTGCCGGGGTTTCCAACCGCGGCCCCTCAGTAACCACATAAACACCAGATTCATGCACAGACATCCCCTTCATTGTACGACACCTTTCTAAAACACGAGATCGTAAGAATGGACAAAACGGTACTGTCAGATCAACATGCACCCGACCCGTATCAAAAAATGAATAAACCCGACGTTTCGTCATATCCACAAAATCATGCGGTAACACCACATCGCCCGGCTGTATCATCAAATTCAATGAACCCACCGTACCAATTCCTAACACACAGCTCACATGACTGGCAACCAATGCCTGAATATTCCCCCGATAATTAACCTGATGCGGTGGCAAATCCCCCTCACCCCCATGCCGATTAATAAAAAAAACTGAATGTCCACCCACCTCAGCTACCTTCACCGTAATTGACCCATACTCAGTATCAACCCGCATCTCCTCACACTTAGACAGAAACTTCGGTACTTTTCTCCCGCTAATTAACCCAACTTTCATAACCCTATCACCAAAGAATACTAAGCAACAACTATCGAGAAATGTTTATGTGTTTAAAGAGATGCCTATTATGATGAAAGTAGCAGCACTCTTCTCAGGAGGTAAAGACTCAGTATACGCCATATATATCGCTCAACAATGGGGCTGGGACGTCATCCATCTCGTGAGTCTTCAATCAAAAAACCCTGCCTCATTCATGTATCATACCATAAATATTCATTTAACCCCATTGTTATCAAAATCACTCAGAATTCCGTTAATATTTGCAGAAACAGCGGGCAACAAAGAAACAGAATTACAGGATTTAAAAAAATTGTTATCCCCTCTCAACATTGATGGTGTTATCAGTGGTGCTATTGCCTCAGAGTATCAAAGAACCCGAATCGAAGAAATATGTTATGATCTCAAACTTAAATCCTTTACACCACTCTGGCATAAAAACCAACAGCAACTACTTCTTGAACAAATCTCAGCAGGATTCAAAATAATGATTGTAGGTGTTTTTGCTGAGGGCCTTGATAACACATGGTTAGGTACCATTCTTGATACCAAAAATATTGATAACCTCTTTCATCAAACCACGAAATATGGGATAAATTCTGCGGGTGAAGGAGGCGAATTTGAAACACTCGTGCTTGATGCCCCACTCTTTTCTCAGGAACTTCTAATTGATCAATTCCACACTATTTGGAAGCGTGATCATGGTTATTTTCAGATAGAATCTGCCCATCTTAAGGCTCATTGAAAATTAATATAGTTCAAATGGTACATCTGTTGTAGAAACAAAAAAAGTCTTTGATCCAGGTTTTGCTGGTTGGGAAACTGTTTCTGAACATCTGTAAGTATCTCTTTTACCGTTTTTCTTCCATCACACCGTTGCCAAATAATTGAACCTATATCATCCAACCATGCATCAAAGAGATTCTCTTTCCTAATAATAGCACAAAGTTTTTTCCCGATAGGGTGTCGAAATTTTGGAACTTTAATACACACACGATTTTCTTCATTTACAACCCATTCAAAGGGTTGACGTATCGGGTGGTATGCTAAGAACTCATCAGTGGTTGGTAATCGGGTTTTAGTCTTCTTTGGCAAAGATTTCCCTCAACGGGATATATGCTAGCAACACTGCAATGAAGACCCACACGAGCACAGATGGCCAAATTGGTGGGAAGTCAAAGACCGCTAAGTCAAGACCGACAATGATGAGAAAAGCTACAATGACACCCATCAATGCCTCGCCAGCGATTAATCCCGCAGTCAATAAAAGCCCGGTTCTTATAATTTTTTCTTTCGGTTTTACATCAGTTTGTTTAATCGCAAGTTCCCAATCACTGATCTCTTCTTCTTCTGAAGAACCATATCGTTTTTCTATCACCCGGTTGGTAATCATTCGAACAATACCACCAGCAAAAATAGGAGTACTAAGCGTAAAGGGAAGATAGATTCCAATCGCCACCGGTAATACAGGCAAACCAATGAGAATCAAAACAAAAGCCAGTACGGCACCAGCTAATACAAAAGGCCAGACCATACCACCACCTAGGACCCCCTCAACGATACCTGCCATAAGAAACGCCTGTGGCGCGGGTAAATCAAAACTCCCAATATGATATGCTTGATCTAAGGCTTGTACCACAAGAGCAAGAATGGGGGCTGCTGCAAGTACTCCAATAATCTCAGCGATTTGTTGATTCCGAGGTGTCGCTCCAATCATTTGACCACACGTCATTGATTGTAACACATCCCCAGAAATTGCTGCTGCGCAACAAATAACTGCAGCAATAAGGATGGCCACACCATATGCTCCCAGATTTCCTGAAAGCCCAAAACCAAGTAAAATTAATGAAGTAATTAATAAAACGGATACGGTAACACCAGAAATAGGATTGTTAGATGAACCAAGTAACCCTGCCATGTAACCTGCGATGGCACTAGCGACAAATGCAAAAAGAATCGCAAACACCGCCATAACCCCAGATATTGCCCACATACTTGAAATAAGACCATACAAAATAAACACCGGAATCGTAAGGACTCCAATCATAAGAAAAACAAATTTAAAATTCAGATCAGTATCTGTACGTTTTTTTGCTTCTATTTGGCCACCACGTATACCGATAACTGCTTCACGTAATCCACTAGCTAGATTTGATCGTAAGGTATAGATCGTCCACAGTCCACCTACGACCATTGCACCAACACCAATATAACGGATATAATTACCCCAAATACCAAAAAACCCCCAGATCATGTTACCGATTTCTATGTTTCCTGCGCCTAATGAGAGGGCGTCTGAAATTTCAGCGGGGGTTGAGGGTGTTGGCAAACCTGTTGCAAGGGCAATTAAGGGTGCGAGAATAACCCAGCCAAGTAAACCACCGACAAATACAAATGAGGAGATGCGTGGTCCGATAATCCATCCGACCCCGAGAAGTGCTGGTGATGTGGCAAGACCGCCATAAAATACACCATCTTTTTCACCGCCACCAATGTTAAATTTTCCGATATTTACTACACCATGAACGGCCCCACCAAATATTTTTAGGGCAACTTGTCCAAATTTGAATGTGGCAGCGGAAATAACACCAACAAGTAACCATATGCCACTGGTGCCTCCACTATCTTTTTTGCTTTTTTGGGCGGATTCTCCGCCAACAGTGGTGGTTAGGACAGCGGCTACGGCGACTCCTTCTGGGAATGGTAGATCTGTTTTAATGATTAGTGCTCGGCGCAGAGGAATCATCCACAACACACCGAGGATACCACCAAGAAGTGCTATAAGCGTGGTTTCAACATAATGGATTTCAGTCCAGGTTCCAAGAAGAACTAATGCAGGAATGGTGAAAATTATACCAGCAGCAAGTGCTTCGCCTGCTGCGGCTCCCATCATTCCGATGTTTACTTCAAGGATAGTCCCTTTGAATGGTCGTAAAAAGGCAAAAGCCATTACCGCACCAGGTATAACTGCCGATACCGTCATTCCAGCATATAAGCCGAGATAGGCGTTTGCTGCACCTAAAATTATTGCAAGTATCGCTCCGACAAGTACTGCCTTGATGGTGAGTTCTGGAATCTTTTTTGACGCTGGGATAAATGACTTGAAATCGTCTCGGGATGACATGGAATACTACCAATATGAATAATATATTTCATTATTTATATAACCATCGGTTTTTAATTAATTACTTCTGTTGAGCAGTGTCTAGTACTAGCATACTAAACAATTATCTCTTACTCAAATTACAACAAAATCAAAATAAATCAACAGGATACCGTAAAATCGCTGCAATACCATCAAAAGCTCGATATAATGAATCTCCCTCTTCGCTATTTCGAGATATCAATTCTACCGAAGCACCAGTCTGTTCAGCTAATTCAGACAATTCATCAATAACATCGATTTTTTTTTCCACTTCCATAGATACAGAAGTATCGCAAGTAGGACATTTTGAGGGTTCAAAATCAGGTAAAATTTCTTCAGAAATAGTCCGTTGTTCACGATAATCACACGATGGGCAACGAATGGTGATTCGATATTGTCGAAGCTCCTCAGAGAGTACTAGGGTATCAACAACCCCCATTTGTAATGCTCGTCTAATCTGCTGTTCCCCATAGGCTGCCAAACTCTTTTCCGTCTTCGTAACCTCGGAGAGAAATCGTTTCATTACTTTTTTCTCCTTAGAAATCTTCAAATCCGTCATGGTTTCAGCTGCAGCAGCTACTAATTCTTTCAAACCAAACTCATCAGTATATCCGGTATCAAAAACCTCGAGAACCTTATTTTGTATTTCATGATGAAGAAACCCTTCAGCGACAAAGTATTGTTTGGTTGGCCCGGAACCACCAACAAATATCCCCTTCATATTTCCTTCTGTAAGAAAAATTTCACTTGCTTTTTCTCCACATCGTACAAACCATTCATGAGCTGCAATCTCTGTTAAACGTTCGAATCGACGTTGTGATTGACCACCACGACCATGCTTGCCAGGTACCTGCGATGTCATATATTTCAACAAATCAACACGATCTCCCCGTAACATACCTATAGTACATTCTCTACGATCTAGTAAAAATAAACCATATATTTCCTTCTCAGTGAGCATCTGATCAAGAAGCTCGGTATAAAATAGCGAATCACATCGATAAAGAAAAGTGGTAATCGGCATCGGCGGCTCTACCACATACGCAACCATATCAGTTTGATCACTTCCCACACTTTTATGACCCACAAAGAAAATCACTCCATTTTCTGGTGGATTTCTAAATTGCCTTAATCGACTCATGATAGACTCGATTGCAGAAAGAACATTTTTTCGTGTGGTTTTCGATTTGATATTCTGTGATTGAGAAAATTCATTTTTCAAATAAGCTACTACATCAGAGATTTGTTTCGTAGGAGGCACATATAAAGAGATAAGTTCAGTATGTTTCCCCTTACATGTTTTCAACTCTTCGATTTGTCGTTTTAAATCATATTTCTGCCGTTGCGTTAATTCCGCCATAGCGGGCATCACCCTATCTACCTTAATACATTACACATAATTTAATGGAAAGAAACCTCTAAAAGATTCGTCATAAATACATGACTTCACTTGTACGTGGTGTTAAAACCTCAGCAAACTCCTGCAAAGGCTCAACTAATACCTCACGATTATCCCCATGAAATAACACAATCTTTTCTGGTTTACAAGCTCGTGCAAAATCAATAAGTTCACTATGACCTGCATGAGCAGAAAAATCAAAATATTGAACCTCACAGGTCACATCCTCAACGACACCATAAAAATCTAATTTTCCTTTTTTGACTAACAGGTGACTATTTGTTCCCTCAACTTGATACCCTGTAAGTAGCACCGCACTTTTTTTATCGCCCTTGAGTTTATTCATATAACTCAACACTGGCCCCCCATCCATCATACCACTAGATGTAAGGATAACCTCAGATTTAACTGCTAACTTCCGACCATGATCGGAGTGAACAAAATGGATATTATTCAACGCTCTTTTTAACTCATCTGGCGATCGAAGAAATTTAGAATGTTTAAGAAACATTTTTGAAACCTTCTGCCCCATCCCATCAAACCAGACATCAAAACCTGCTTTCCGAAGAACCATCGCAAGTTCTTGAGAACGAGAAACTGCAAAAGCAGGAACTACGGCTACACCACCACGACGAACCACCTCATCAATTTTATCCAAAAACTCTTTTTCCAATTGTTGTCGATTCGGATGATCACGACCCGCATATGTTGTCTCTAAAAATAAAATATCACAATGAACCGGTTTTGTCCCCTTTACTAATCGAGTATTTATAATATTAAAATCACCAGTAAATAGAATACGTTTACTACTGTTCAACTCAAACATGAGAGAACCAGGTATATGGCCCGCAGGGTGAAACCTTACCTGATGGTCCCCAATATGTCGTTCAGTATGAGGCATCACCGGCTCAAGACTATGTTCAGCATCACGAATGTCTCCAGATGAAAATGGTGCTGAATATCCCTCCATTTTAGCAATTTTTATCGTATCTTTCTGAAGCAAATTACTTATCTCACCAGTTAAATCAGTAGCCAGAAGGCAATGATCAAACCGTGAACAAAGCCAAGGTATCATCCCAGAATGATCGAGATGAGCATGCGACAATAACGTCAAATCAATAGGTGGTGGCGGCAACGGGTATAATGGCGGTTTACCTGGAGACATACCATAATCGAAGAGTAGACGAAGCCCTTGAGTTTCAAGAAGTAATGAAAGACGGCCCACTTCTTCGCAACCACCGAGAAACTGACATTGTATCTGAGTATCCATATGGATTCTGGGTCCGGAAGAGAAAAAGGGGTTGATTAATGTTTGGATGCGCTCATTTCGGTTTAATAACCAATGTTGAATTATCCTTATCCACTATCACAACTTTGGTATTCGGCTCAATTACCTGCTCTGCAGTTGCCTGCCAATATTCACCCTTGAACCGAACATATCCTTTACTCTCTGGTGTAATACGGTCAATAGTTAAGGCCTGCTCACCAATAAACGTTCCAACCGAGGGTTTTTTCGTCCTAATCTTTAATACCTTATAAAATAAAAATAAGAAGAAAATTCCTATTATAACAACCAAAGCAATCACAACTGGGATCATAAAATCATAGAAATCCATTGATATCAACCACCCGCGATTTGAATAATCGGGTATGAGAAATATCGCGCCAATTATTAAACATATGGTCCCACCGATTCCCATCGCTCCAAAACCTGGTGTCACAAAAATTTCTACAAGTAATAATATAAATCCAAGGATTATGAAAATTCCACTAAGCGCAGGGATGCTGAACCCTGATCCTACAAGAGATAATAATATAGCGATAATACCAAATATTTCGGCACCCACACCGGGTGCTGATATCCCAAAAAGCAATGCAAAAATCCCTAAAATTAATAACAATGACGTAAGCACAGGATTTGATAAAACCCGTAGAACCTGAACCTTTACAGAGGGATTAAAACGCTGTTGTACCGCCTTTTTTGTATTAAGCACTACCTCTCCTTGTGCTGTTGAGACGATGTGACCATCGATATCATCAAGTAATTGGTCAGTTGTAGGGGCTATATACTCAATGCCATTTAGCGCAAGTGCTTCTGAAGCATTGACATTTCTGTTTTTAGTGATAAACTCCGCGGCAAGTGAGGTATTTCGGTTATAGATATCTGCACGTTCTGTAATCCATTCAACTAAAGCATTTATTCGTTTTGAGTCATTTATCAATCGAGTTCCTTCCACCCCAACTTCAATTGGTTGTGCAGATCCAATGATTGTATTTGGTGCCATGGCCGCTATGTGGCAGCTCATCAGGATGAATGTTCCTGCGGACCATGCGGTAGCTCCTCGAGGGTAGACATAGCCAATAATGGGTATTTCACTTGCTAGGATCTTGTCTGCGATTTCAAAGGTTTGATCTGCTCCACCTCCCGGTGTATCTAGTAAAAGGATTATTGCTTGAGCGTTTGTCACTCGAGCTTCATCGATGGCCTCTGAAATCAGTTCAATAGTAGCATCATCAATAATTTCATCTACCTCAACAACTAAAACTGAAATATTTTGCGCGCTAGTAACCATGAGTGTGTTTGTAAGAATTAAAAATAAGAAAAGAAGAGATAGTATTCGTTTCATTAGCCTTTTTTGTTTACTGCTTTTGCAATCCCCGCCATTTTTCCAATATCTCCGCTAGGGACCACAATTAAGTTTTTCTCTCGGGCTATCTCTGCTAATGTTTGTAACTCTCGTAATCGCAGTGCTGTCGGCGTTTTTTCATATATGCGAGCGGCATCAGACATTTTTTGTGATGCTTGAAATTCACCCTCGGCGATAATTATTCTTGATCGTTTTTCTCGTTCTGCTTCTGCTTGTTTTGCAAGAGCTCTCAACATTTCCTCAGGTAGTGAAACATCCCGGATGGTGACCGCAGATACTTTTATTCCCCACGGGTCGGTGCCAGCATCAATAATACTTTGCAGACTCTTATTTAATTCATCTCTTTTAGACAACAATTCATCGAGGCTTTGTTGTCCTAAGACATCACGCAGCGTTGTTTGGGCAAGCAAACTGGTTGCAATATCATATCGTTGCACTTCAACAACTGCTTTTTGCGGGTCAATAATTCTAAAATAGACGACTGCATCGACATCAACGGTTACATTATCTTCGGTGATTACTCGTTGTTTTGGGACATCGATGACTCGTGTTCGAAGATCGAGCTTTATCACTTTATCAATGATTGGTAGGACAAACACCAGCCCGGGACCTTTTATTCCCAGTAATCGTCCTAATCGAAATACGACGATTCGTTGATATTCTGCCATTATTTTTATTGCTGATGATAGGATCAATAGCAAGAAAATGATTAAAATAATGACGATACTTAATATATTGACATCAACCATAGGCCTCTCCGTTTGGTACCAAACCACTTTTTGTTCTTAAGAGTTTCTATACAAATTTACGTAAAAACAATAATCTTTAAAGGATGAATGGTTTTCACTTTGCGTGCGTCCCTGGTAAAAGATAGGAGATTTTTATGTCGAAAATTAAGGAGATTAGGGCTCGTGAAGTTCTTGATTCACGGGGTAACCCAACGGTTGAAGTTGAAGTTAAAACAGAGGATGGTATTTTTCGG
>JAHJFH010000141.1 GCA_018824925.1 Thermoplasmatota archaeon | reverse complement strand
TTTTACGGTATATGTACCGGGCGAGCCATAGCTGTGACTGGTGGTTGCTGTTGTCAGCCAATCGGTATCGTAGACGCCATCGTTAGTGAAATCCCATTTGTAGCCATTGAGCGTGCCATCGGTGTCACTACTACCCGCTGCTGATAAAACAATGGTTTGGCCGACGGCACCGGTATATGGTCCTCCTGCATCAGCGGTTGGCGCAATATTACTTGATCCACCTCCACCACTGGATGAAGATTTAGATTTAACATTGAAGGTTGGTGATGCACTAGAGTTATATATAACAGTTTGAGAGTTCATGGTAGCATTACCAAATAGTTTACCATAGAAACCTGATCCTGTGGTATGGGTGGTGTAAATAATTGTATAGGAAATCGTAATTTGAATACCGCTTGTTGAACCATATCCATATCCCGTTCCGTTGGTAGATCCCCAATAATAACCATACGAGATATCGTATCCTTGGCCGGTGGTATGCCAGCTTTCAAGAACAGTGGAATTTGGTTCTTCTAAGGAGATAGTAAATCGGTTATTGGTATCAGACCCTGATTTTTCGGTGGCATTTACCATAAATTGAACTGAGGCAACTTCACTATGGGCACTGTTAAATATTGTGAAATTGAGTTCTACAAAGGGAATTCGTTCTATTGCTTCGATAGTTATATTCACATCAGTAAAGGTGATGGTTCCGCCAACTGTGACACTTGAAGGTGATCGTCCCCCGATTGTAAGTTCTACTCCTGCTGCAGGAGGTATCAAAACGGAAAAAACTAGTATAATTAATATGATTGAAAAGGCTAATGCTAATACTTTTTTAGATATCTCTCTATTCACCATTTATTCACCCAATCCCACGTTGTTTCATGTAATCCAGTTTATTATATATATGTTTTAGTATGCAATTCGGTGTTATTTATAATTTTATTTTTTTTCAAGTTACATGCATCATGATATGCATACTTACCAGTTAAATAAAATGAAAAAAAGGAGAAGGAGGGTTGGGTGATCTGATTATAATATGAAGAGTTTTAGGATAACGATAATTGCTGCAATAAGCAGTATTATTGCTAGGATGGTTATAAGGAGCCAGGGGAAACCTTCGGTACTGCCACCATGGGGGAGGTTTACGATATAGGTTGCGGATGAAGTAAGGGAATTACCCTCACTATCTTGTACGGTTATACTGAGTTCATACACACCCGATGCTAGATTGTAGGATGGTGTAAAGTTGTAGGTTTTTATATCTGTGGAGGTCATCATGCCTCTGATGTCCACACCATTGAGTTTCGCTGTTATAATTGAAACTTCTTCATAGTAGGTGATGATAATAGTGGGTCTTGCTTCTGCAAATTCAGTTCCATCATTTGGTGAAAAGAGCGGTCGAAGAATGTCGTAATTGTATATGATTAAATATTGGGTTGTGGGATCATCTAGGATGTAAATCTTTTCATCTTCCCGCCAGATATATTCCGCAGGAATTTGTTTTCCGGTGCTAGTTCGTACAGTGAGGACATATCCTGGATATTGATCAGGTGGATAGATATCATCTACTTCGATGTAGATCCATCCATCTTTTTCAACACTAATAACAACGGTTACAGTTTCTGCTGAGGTGTCGATCTGGGTTTCTTCAATGGTTGCAAATACGCTGGTTATTTCGCTAATAGTATCATCAGCTGAATTCCAGAGCAAGTTTGGTCGTCCATCGGATCTACTTGAGAGCAGGAAGAGTATTTTTGCTCCATCTCGGATGGTACGTATAGCGGTTAGTATTCCGTTGGGATCAGTAAATTCATCGACGAGATTATCCCCATCGGTGTCCTTTGCGTAGAAGGGTGTTACAAAGGGTATACCTACGATTTTTTCAACAGCTCTAAGTGTTTCTTGTGAGCTTACTAATGCTAGGATTTTTGTTGATGATCCCGCAGGGACTCCTTCTAGAGCTGTTGAACTGACTGTAAAGGTTAATTGATTTGACTGATATATTTTGGTGATGCTATTCATGGTTGCTTTTGCAAATAGTTTTGCATAAAAAGATCCAGTTCCTCTGGTTGTATAATTAATTCGATAGCAGAAGGTGATGTTGGATTCACTTGCACTACCATAACCATATCCATCACCGGGGTTACTTCCCCATCGTTCCCCGTAACCATATTCATATCCTATTCCGGGAGTGAACCAACTGGTAATTTGACTAGATGATGGTGAAAGTAATTCTACCTCAAAATAAGAATCATCACCTGATAAAATGTTGCCAAAAACATCAAATTTGATGTTATTATATGTGGTAGTTCCTTGAAATATGGTGAAATTTAGTTCAGTAATTGGTATTCGTTCGATACCATGTATTGTGATGTTGACATTGTTAAATACAATTTTGCCACCAGTGTTGGTGCTGGTTGGTGTACGATTTCCTAAAGTTAGATCAATAGCTGCTGTTGGTGGTATTAATACTGCAAATATAAGCATTAAGAGTGAAGCTGCTATAGATAAGCCTAAAACCTTTTGTAATCTGCCCCTCTTCTTCATGTACCTACCGTTCCCATCCAAAGATGTTGGTAATAAATACATATGCATGTATATATACTTTGTTTTTTTGAGGAAAAAAATAAAAAAAATTATAAAGAAAAAAAGAGGGTTTGGTTGTGTTGTTTGTTACGGTTTTTATTTTTTCTTTGTTGTTTTTGATTTTTTTGTTGCAGTGGATTTTGTTTTCTTTGAGTTGCTAGTTTTTTTGGGAGGATTTTTTTTCTTCGCTGTTTTTTGGGTTTTTTGTTTTTTTAGTTGCCCAAGTATCAAGACAAATAATAGGATCAGGAAGAGTCCAAGTAATATGATTATTGCGAGTGGGAATGTTTCTGTTTGTAGAATAACAACGTTATAGGGTTGAAGGGTATCGATGTTGATGTCATACCAGTAATCCCAGCTGTTGTCCCCATCGATATTAATTCGATAGGTGCCATTGAGTTCTCGTGCTATAGCGGTTTGTTGATCAAGATCGTTGTTGAAGTATATGTCATAGATGCCATCGCTATTTGTGTCTATGAGGTAGCCGTTGATGTGGTGGGAGAGGTCCCAGGCATCGATCATGATGATTTTCGTGATTGGTTCTGAGGTGTGGTTTTCCTGTGGGTTATGGTTGTCATGGGCGATGATTGTTATATGATATATACCGGGGGTGTTCCATGAGTGTGTTAGGGTTATATTGGTGCTAGTCGGGGTGTATGGACTTGTTTCGGTGGTGGTGTCTCCCCAGTTTATTATATATTCGATGAGATCGTTGTTGTCGTCGGTTGCGTGGAGTGTGATTTGTCCTTCTGTATCTTTTGGGAGTTGTGTGGGGGCTTTTATAGAGGTTATGATGGGTGGTGAATTTGGTTTGATGATGTCGATGTTGAATGAATCTGAGTTAGATGAGCCACCGTTGTCTATTACGGTTAGTTTGATGGTGTAGGAGCCTTCATTGATGAAGGTGTGGATGGTGGTTATTCCTTGTTTTGTAATATCTCCTATGGTCCAGGTCCATGTGGTGATGGTGCCGTCTTGATCGTAGCTTTCTGATGCGTTTAACAGGATGGGGGTGTTGATGGTTGTATGGTATGGGGCTCCGGCTGATGCGTCAGCAATAGGTGGGAGGTTTGCTGGTGGGAGTGGTCCGCCACCTCCTCCGCCTGAGGAGGTTTTTTTGGTGATGGTAATGGTATGTGTGGTTGACCATGGGCTTTCTTTGCTGAGGGTGTCGCGTGCTTTGACTTTTATCTGATAGGTTCCGATTGCTTGCCATGAGGTTGTTATGGTTGCTTGGTCCCCGGAGGGATATGCGGGGGTCCAGGTGTCGATGATGTCGTCGTTGTTGAAGTCCCAGCCGTAGGTGATGCTATGGGCTTCGGGGTCGATGGAGCTAGTGGTGAAGCTGTATGTTTGTGATGTGTATCCTGATGTGGGGCCTGTTGGTGTGGTTGGGGTGTTTGGTGGGTCATTGGTTTGTATGATGATGGTGATGGTTGCGGTATCAGTGCTGCCGTTATCATCGGTTATTGTGTAGGTGAGAGTGGTGGTTCCGGTGTAGTTGCTGGGTGGCGTGTAGGTGATGGTGGTGTCGTCGTGTGTTGCGTTTCCTTGGGATGGTTGGGTGATACTGATTATTCTGAGTGTGTCGCCATCGATGTCGGTGTCGTTGGTGAGGGGGTGGAGGAGGTTATTGTGTGAATTTTCGTTTACATTGTAGGTGTCATCATTGGCTATGGGTGGGTCGTTTTGTGGTAGTATTTCAAAGAGTGCTATGTCGGAATCGCTGAGTTGAGCGGTGTCGGTAGCTATGAAGGTTATGGCTTCGAGTCCGTTCCATTCTGGATTGGGGGAGGTGATGGTTGCGATTCGGTTAGTGATGGTTACTTGGAGATAGGAATTTCCTGTGTAGGTCCAGGTGATGTTTTCATCGGAATCTTCTTCGTCGGTTACGTAGTTGTCAAGGTTAATTTGTGAGAAGGTTTGTCCTTCGTTGATGCTTTGATCGGGAATATCGTCAACGATGGGTGGGTCGTTTCCTGCGATGACGGTGAAAGTTGCGGAATCGGAATCTGAGAGGCTTCCGGGGTCTGTTGCGGTGAAGGTAATAGTTTCTGCTCCGTTCCAGGTTGTATTTGGTGGTTCAATGATTGCGATTCTTGTAGGTAGAATGGTGATGAGTAGGTCTGTTTGACCAGTTGCGGTCCAGGTGATTTCTGATGGGAGGTTGTCAATGTCGGTTACATATGAGTCGAGTTGTATTTGGGTAAATGTGCCTCCTTCAGAAATGGTTTGTGCAGGGATATCAAGGACTTGTGGGGGATCGTTAACAAGGTTTACCGTAAAGAGCGCTTGATCTGAGTCAGTAAGTGAACCAGTATCAGTTGCGATGAAGGTAATAAGTTCGCTTCCAGCCCAGTTTGTATGGGGTATGGTGATGGTTGCGATTTTTGCTGGGCTAATAGTGATGATGAGGTCGAAAGTACCGGTTGTTGTCCATTGGATGTTGGCGTCGGGGTCTTCGACATCAGTTACATAATTGTTGAGGTTGATTGTGGTGAATTGTTGTCCTTCGTTGATTGTTTGGTCTGGGATGTCATCGACTTGCGGCGGGTAATTGCCTATGGTTATGGCAAAGGTTGCGGTGTCAGTATCTGAGAGGTTTTCTGGGTCTGTTGCGGTGAATGTGATGGTTTCTTGCCCTATCCAGCCGGTTGGTGCGGTAATTGTGGCAATTCTGT
>JAHJFH010000003.1 GCA_018824925.1 Thermoplasmatota archaeon | reverse complement strand
TCATTTACTTATTTTATATAAAAAAGATATCATTTGAATCTGGGAAATTAGGAAATATTTATAAAGCCTCGTAATCATGAGTTTTACAAGATACTAAAGATTTAATTTTAAATGTTTTTCAATGCGGTTTATCCCAAAGGTATTTTGGTGATATAATGGTGAAAAAATCATGGGATTATAAGAAATTCAATTACCGTTTTTATCATACAACCATCAATGAAGTAACATGGTTTTTATTTGGAGAGAATGATCGATATTTTTTTAGCACAGAGGAACCAGAAAAGGGAGAGCCAGTAAATTTACCAGAGGGGTATGAGGTAAAAATTGATAAAATTTCTCGGAAACCGATCTTGGTGGAAAAGAAATCAATAGGTCAGGCGGTTGATGATTTTTTTGCTCACGAGCCTGAAGAGAAAAAGCAGAAATCTGAAAAACCTGTGAAGAAAAAACGGAAATTACCATCTGAGATGCATGATCGGTATCATCGATGGAAATATTAGCAGCATTGTGGTATGAGGTTAGTCTATGGTTTCGATAACGGTTTATGGGGGGGTTGATGAAATTTGTGGTAATAAGATATTATTGGATGATTGTGGTACAAAAATATTTCTGGATTTTGGGTTAGGTTTTTCGAGACGGGGGATGTATTTTGAGGAGTTTTTGAATCCTCGTACCGCTAATGGCATCGGAGATTTTCTTGCCATGGGTCTTTTACCAGATATTCATGGCGTGTATCGTTCTGATTTATTGAAGCATCTTGGTAGGAAGCCAGAGGAACCTGAAATTCAGGGTGTGGTTCTTTCTCATGCTCATGCGGATCATGCGAATTATATTTCTTTTTTACATGAAAAAATCCCGGTTATTTGTGGTGAAACCTGCAAATATCTTCTTGATGCTGTCGATGAACAGACACAGCGGTCAATTGAAAATGAGGTTTTAAATTTTAAACGACGACCGTTGTTTCGGTCGGATTATCGGAGTCCACCGATTAAAAGACAGTTTAAAACCTTTCGAACAGGGGATAGGATCAATATTGATAATTTTGAGATTGAACCTGTGCATGTTGATCATAGTGTTCCGGGTGCCTATGGTTTTGTGATTCATACCTCAGCAGGAGCAATTGTATATACTGGTGATTTACGGATGCATGGTCTTCATGCAGATATGACGCATGATTTTATTGTTCAAGCGCAAAAAGAAAAACCTATTGCGATGATCACTGAAGGCACACGAATTA
Source organism: Thermoplasmatota archaeon (assembly GCA_018824925.1). Classification (GTDB taxonomy): domain Archaea; phylum Thermoplasmatota; class E2; order DHVEG-1; family DHVEG-1; genus JAHJFH01. Next base: position 6,330 of record JAHJFH010000003.1, on the reverse strand, counting down.
ATATTGGTAAAACCAATGAATCTGAGGAGCAGGTATATCAAAAAGCGCTACCATATCTTAATGAATCCCATGATGTTGGTATCGTTGATTTTAACTTCAAAGATGTTGATCGTTTTTCCACCTTTTTTCATATCGCTCAAACATTAGACAAGACCTTAGTTATTAGTTGTAAACATGCTTGTTATCTTGAGAGATATCATCATGATGCAAAACTTAAGGTACCGAATAGCACTGATCAGGGTATTGCAGTCATTAAACCTAAGGTAAAAACGGGGACCTATTGTTCAGAGGATTATACAGAACGCTATATGCAGAAACGAGTGGGTTACCCAAATATTATTACTGCAGAGGAAATTGCTAAAAAACCTGAAAAATATATTATGATTCTGAATTTTTGGTATCTTCCCACATTAATCGATTTACAGCCAAAGAAGGGCATCTACATCCATTCTCTTTCAGAACCATTTAATGAAGAAATGGAGGTGTCATATGATAGAATGATGAATTGGATACATCATTTTCATCTTCACTTTGTTCAAGCACATTGTTCAGGTCATATCAATGGTGTGGATCTAAAGGAGTTAATTACGACGATAAAACCAGAGACATTATATCCTATTCATACGGAACATCCCGCATTATTTCAAGGGTTTGCTCCGAAGGTAATTGAGGTGGAGGAAGGAAAAAAGTATAAAGTCTAAAATGGTACCCCTTTCTTGTCAAGGAACTGTGGTGGAGTTATTTTATGTCTGATATTTATCAAATTGATAAAAAAAGTAAACAAGCAATGATTCCAACGGATACGGGGAAACGACATAAAGAACAATATGTTGAAAACCTTAAAGAGGGGGATGTAGCCGATGATTTTTTTGCGGTTAAAATGAAAAAACCTCAACGTACCTATAAGCGAGGAGTGTTTTTTGAATTTGTTGGTACTGATAAAACAGGTGAAATCAGTATAAAATATTGGGGTGGGGAGAATAAAGATCGGGTAAAACGACTATATGATAGTTTTACTGTAGGAGATGTTGTACAGGTTCGACAAGGAAACGTTGAGATCTATGATGAACGTCCACAAATATCTATTAACGAAAAAAATGGTGGACTACGTCGTTGCAGCCCAACAGAATATAATGCAAGTGATTTTATCCCTGCATTAGATGAGTCACGTATTGATGAATTATTTAATGTAATACAAACTGAGCTGCAATCCTTTACTTCAGAACCAATTCGAAGAATATTACTTCAATTCTTTGAAGATCCTGAGTTTTTGGATGCATATAAACACTCACCTTCGGCGATTACACACCATCATAATTATGTTGGTGGAAATTTAGAGCATGCGGTAGGGGTTCTCCGATTATGTAAAAATATTAGTGAAATGTACCCAAGAATCAATAAAGAAATTGTGAGTTGCGGTGCCATTATTCATGATATTGGGAAGCTGAAAGAATATCGATATGTTGCTGCTATTGACAAAACTGAAGAAGGAAATTTTATTGGACATATCGTATTGGGTGACCGGTGGTTACGAGAAAAAATTCATGGTCTTCGAACACGAGGGTTTGATATCCCTGAAGATTTAGAACAACATCTAAGTCATTTAATTCTCAGTCATCATGGTAAATATGAATGGGGATCACCTCGTCTCCCAAAAACTATTGAGGCATGTGTCCTTCATCAAGCTGATCTTATGGATTCACAAGTAAAAAATTATATTCAGAATCTTGAGGAGGCAAAACGTTTAAGTGAGGAACAATGGGCATATATCTATGATTCAGATATTGGTCGGCGACGAGCAATTTATTTAGGAACCTATTAGGAGGATATAATATGAAACGTGAGTTACTTGATATTATATGTTGCCCTACCTGTAAGGCGGATTTGGAATTAACGGTAAAAGAAGAAAAAGAAAGCGAGATTATTACCGGTTTTTTTATTTGCAGTAAATGTAAAACGAAATATCCAATTACAGATGGTATCCCAGATTTGCTCCCTCGTTGATGTAAGAAATACCGCTCATTGTTGCTTGTTGATATTATTCGGGGGGCGAATGGCTTTATGATATATGCGAAAGAAACGACGAATATCAGTGAGTAACCCTTGAGATTCTTGAAGATCGGGGATGAAAGGGCGAAATCGTACCGCTCGTTTATCAAGGATCACAGCAACACCGATATCATTTTCATCACGGATTAATCGACCAATTGCTTGCAATATTTTTCGGGCTGTTGGTGCCTCAACCGTATATTCCCATCCTTTTCCAAATTTAAGATCGTAATAGTGGAGGAGAGCACGTTGTCGAGCCGTTGGTTTAGGATAAGGTATGCCTGCTATGAGTACAATTTCTAGTTGTTCTGCTGGGAAATCCATACCTTCGCTAATGCGTCCCCCAATAACAGAGAAAAAGGTTCCGGTACTATTTCCCTCCTCTCCACAGTCTTTGAAATCGGAGACTAGTTGCATTATCTCTGTTTGTGACATTTTTTGTTCTTCAATATAAACCCCATGATTTAGATCATTGAAATCTCTTTGTTGCTGAAATTGTCTAAGAAGATTAAAACTAGGGAGAAAAACTATGGTATTTCGACGTAAGGAATTTGATATGGAGCTGATATAGTGCCACATTCTTGGAAGGATTGTATGATCTTTTGATAGGTCTTCGTAGCGTGTTGTCACATCGGTGACATAATAGATACGACGATGATGCAGAGGAAATGGTGAGGGAAACACATGAAGTTGCGTGGTTGTTTTTAGTAATCCTATTGAATCACGATATTCCTCCAATGGTTCAAGGGTGCCTGACATATGAAGAGAGGCATGAAACTCTTGGATAATTGCTCCACCGATAGCAGCATCGAGACAATAGGCTTCTATATGGGGGTTTTTTCCTTGTGTTTCATCAACTACTAATTTAATATACTGATGCATTTCGATATGCATCCAGAAGTCTAAAAAAATTCCAAGTTTATGGATATAGGATCGAGGGAGTTTTCCTCTTTTTTGTTGATATTCCTGTATTTTCTCTCCATAGGCGAGGAGATCGCTGATACAATCAAGTAATTGTTCTTTGGTGAATCCTAAACGGCTTTTAAGTTCGGTTTCAACTTCATGTGAAGGGATGATAGCATCATTATTACCTGGAAGCTCTTTACGGATGCTATGTTCTGTTAAACCATAGATGTAGGTGTCTCGCATATCAGATAGAATCTCCACAAAGGTTAAACAAAAATCAGAGAGGGTGCAGGAAGATCCGGCAAGAGTTGGGTCGCCATGTTTTTCTGCTTCATAGCCACAGCTTTTTAATATATAGGTACTCAGACGGGCAGAAAATAAATCGCGGAGATAATCCGGGAGATTATGTGCTTCATCGACGATTAAGGTGATGTCATCATCAGCAACACCAATCCAATCAAAGAGCATTGCACGGATGTTACGATCAAAGATGTAAATATATGGGACAACGATAACGATAGCTTCTTTGATGAGTTTTTTATTAAGTTCATAGGGACAAAGGATCTGCTGATCACAATACGTGATGCATTCCTCGGCAGTTGGTAAGTGCTCTTTTGCCCAGGATATTGCATCTGTCACCTTGTGTTCTTGCTGAAGGTGGGTGGCATAAAAACTACATCCATCTTTTTTTTGGGCTTGGGCTTTTTTCTTTTTTGCGGTACAGTACCGTGCGAGTTCTTCAGAAGTCCCTGATTCTAATTCGGGGTCGGAATGAGCGAGAAGACACATGTTTCCCCGCCCTTGCATCCCCACGCCATAGATACGTTGATCATTGCTTTGATGACGAAGTGCCCGGAGTTCAAGAATGACTTGCCGTTGCTGTGCATTGGTTCTGGTGGTGTATACGATTTTTTTTCCATGTGTAAGAGCATAGGATATCGTGCTGGTCAATGCACAAATCGTTTTTCCGGTTCCCGTTCCAGATTCTAACACAATATGCATGTTAGCAGAAATGGCTTTTTGAATAGATGCGACTATTTCACGTTGATGTTTTCGCGGTTGATAAGGAAAACCCTCCATGTGGAAAAAGGATATAAAAATCAAGTAAATAGAGTTGTTGGCAAATATCTTATTTGATCTTAGGAAATCAAGAAAAAAACAAGGAAATGGTGATCGCAATTATTACTCCCTTTGAAAAAATAACTGAAGGATTACAGCATACTCTTCCTAAACATCTAATAACGTTATTACCAAAAAAATGGGAGAAACTTGGGGATGTTCTCATTATTAACTTTGCGGAGAAACTAGTAGAATACCAAAAAGTGATCGGTGCGATATATGCCCAGGTTCTTCATTGTCGCTCGGTTTTACGTGATGTAGGAGAGATTCATGGTGTGTTTCGAACACCACAGATGCAGCTTATGTATGGGGATAAAAATACTGTAACGACTCATGTTGAACATGGAGTTCGTTATCGTCTTGATCCACAACACATAATGTTTTCCTCAGGAAATATCGATGAGCGAAAACGAATGGCTTTCATCGCTACTGCTGAGGAATGTGTGGTAGATCTGTTTGCTGGTATCGGATATTTTTCAATACCAATGGCAGTTTATAGTAAACCCAAAGCTATACAGGCACATGACCTTAATCCCCTCGCTTATGGATTTCTTTGTGATAATGTTCTGCTTAATGATGTTTCACATATTATACAGCCGATATTTGGGGATAATCGGAAGACCTATAGCAAACAGTGGGCCGATCGAGTGATTCTTGGTTATTTCAAAGAAACAAAAAGGTTTCTTCCAACCGCGCTTGAATGTTTAAAAAAAGCGGGTGGTATACTCCACTATCATGATGTATGTCCAAAAAACCAGATTCCTGATCAGATCTATTCAGAAGTTGCATCTGAGGTCCAGACGTTTTTCAAAAATAATATCCTAAAAAAATGGCATATCGTAAAATCATATGCACCAGGGATTAATCATGTTGTTTTAGATATACAGGTGTGGTAAATGAGTGCAAATAAAATTTCTTTAATTGCGTATCATACCAATGAGGATGATCCAAAAAAATGTAGTGCTCGAAAACTCGCACGATTTGGATATATCCGACTAATCTCATCATTACGAAGACTCCCCCATGGGGCGTTGGTATTGAATCCTCGAGCAAAAAAAAGTCTCAGTGCAGAGGATAGACCTATAGCCGCCCGTCATGGAATTATTGGTGTAGATTGTTCCTGGAAAACAGTTGATATAACGTTTCAAGAGCTGCAAAAAATTGGTGAGTCACGAGCGCTACCATTTCTCGTTGCAGCCAATCCTGTTAATTATGGAAAACCCTTTAAGTTAACTACCTTAGAAGCATTTGCAGCCGCGCTTTTTATACTTGGTTGGGACGAACATGCTAAAACTATGTTACAAGTGTATAAGTGGGCACCACATTTTTTAGTATTAAATCAGGAACCATTACATGAATATCAACAGGCAAAAAATAGTGCCGAAGTGATAGAAATCATGCATCAATATATCTAAAAATATATATGATATATCTCGCTAGATTTAAATAACAATACTAACATATTAACTCTGGAGGAACATCATTTTGCATCGAAAGACCCTAGCAACTGGGATATTACTGCTATTCATGGTTAGTATGGTGAGTCCACTTACGATAGGGGTAGTGGTTCAGCAAACGAATAGAGGTGATACCTTGTATGTGGGTGGGAGTGGACCAGGGAATTATACAACTATTCAAGAAGCGGTTAATGCTGCAGAACCAGGGGATACGGTGTTTGTATATGATGAATCATCCCCGTATAATGAAAGTATTACCATAGCTAAATCAATTAATCTTGGTGGAGAAAATAAGACGACAACAGTTATTGAAGGAAATGAAGGTATTGAAATAAATGCCGATTTGGTAACCATTAGCGGATTTACTGTAAAATATGTTATATCTCTTAATTCCTGTCACAATATCACTATTTCAGATAATACTATACATGGCAAATCTTGGAACTCTATCGAACTAATTGACTCTTATAACAACAAAATTTCTTACAATGAAATATCAGGAAGTATACACGGAATAGAACTCTTATACTCAAGTAATAATATCATTACCAACAATATTTTTTCCAACATTAACACTTATGGGATATTCATTTCATTAAGAAGTAATAATAACATGATTACAGGAAATAATATCACGAATTGTTTTTTTGGAATATTAGCATCTTCAAGAGGAAATATAATTGAAAAGAACAACTTTATTGGAAATAGAATAAATGCTATATTTACCATTTTTTGGAGAGATATTTTGGATAGTAATTATTGGAATTCAAACTATTGGGATAACCATATTGGAGATGGA
>JAHJFH010000140.1 GCA_018824925.1 Thermoplasmatota archaeon | reverse complement strand
TATATATTTAATGATCCATCCAGGATGGGTTCCGGTTATTTTGATGGTATAATCTCCAGGAATTTTTGTTATTTCATTTAACAATTCTGGGAGACTACTTCCGATATCGATACCATATGGGCCAATATCATCAGCGGTGATTACAAATTGTGTATTCTTCTTCTGCAATCCTTCCATAAATTCCTTAATGCACTGATTGAGAGGTTTACTTATTAATGGCCCGATTCCTTTCCTAATGCCACAGTAAGAACAGTTATGTATGCATCCTCTAGATATCGAAATGATATAGCCAATGTCACGTGGAGTGATGCGTAGCACCATTTCACTTAGAAATGGTTTTAGTACATGTTTTTTAATGAAAATGAAAAAATACTTTGATATGGGGATTTTCGTCGTTATTTTTTTTATAAACTCTAGATGTCGTCCTATACCTTCGGTATGGGCAATTGATAACCATTTTGTGTGTTGCTCATTTATAGTATTTAGTTTTATTTTGTTATCTGGGAAGATATCATCGATTTGTTCAAGTTTTTTTGGTGAAATAGTGGTTCCTGAAAATATCTTCTGTAGCTTTTCTGGGGCTATATCCGGTACACAGCCAGATACGATCAATTCAGCATTAAATTTTTGAAATTTCTTAATATCTTTTAGACTATATTTTACCTGTGAGTCAGTAGCACCACAGGAAAAGAAAATTATATAATCTGCCAGTAGTGGGTCATCAACAATACAATAATTATTTATTGATAAATATGTACCAATTTTCTTTGCATCAAGATTCCTTTGAATACACCCATGGATACATCGTATATATACTCGTTTCCTTGGTAGGAGATATTCTTGTTTCATAATCCTAGTATTTTAATAATCATCAGACTTAATATTTTTTCATTTAAGCAAAGGGAGTTATGCATATTCGATTGTTTTGGTGTACTTGACTGCTTAAGAATCAAATTTATATGAAATTTATATTAAATGTTGATAATATTTATCAAGTAATTATATAGTATAGCCACCAATTTTTAAACTTGGATCACCAATTAGTATCCATTGTTGGACCGTTTTTGCATCCATCGCTGAATCATTAAATGATCGTTCATTCCAATCAATAGGAAGATAATCAAGATATGATTTAATAGACCGTCCCCAGGTCTCACCCAATATATCTATTCTATTTACCCCATACTCTTCAAAAAATTGTACCTCTAATCTATCCTCACCAGCCCACTGATTTGGATTCTGTCTATATTCAGGTCCATAACTGAATGCTGTGTTACTAATTACTGCGATTGCTCCCCCATTTATCTTGCGTGTTAATCTCCAACTCCAACATTCCATACAAGGGATTCCAAATGTCCAAGGTGAGTGAAATAGACTAATATTAAACATGCTATTATGACAACCACCAACGATAAATATTGGTAATTTTTCTCTATTACATAGAAACCACATTCCCTGCAAATTAAGTCCGGTGATTTTTGTTTTATCATCATGTGGCCGATAGGTCTGCCATGTCCATGGACTTCCATGGCCTGCTAGATATACAAATCCACATCCGTAATTGATACTTCTGATAACATCTTTTTGACCTGTTAATGTTCCCCATGATGTCCAGAGTCGTATATGATTAAAATTCGTCATTTTTTCAAGAGCTAACTGATTGGAATACTCCCCTTCATAGTGATCGTCTTCTGTACACGTAGTATCCCCACCTGCGACCACCATATTTTTAAACCATATCTCTGAGCATTTTTCTTTTTCATATCTTATAATTTTATTTACCATGATTTTTACTTCAAAACTGTTTCTGCATGGTAATCTACCGAGATACACATCGGGATATAGATCTTCGATATCATAAGCAGATTCATTATCATACCATTCGCTAAAGATACCGTTTTCATTAGTATCCCAACTACTAAATTCTTTATCATTATCATAGATATCGGCATAGTAAAGATCACTGATGTATCGTTTCTCAGAGAATCCCATAAATTCAGCATCTTCTATGTAACAATATCTAACGGGTACCCACCATGATTCT
>JAHJFH010000017.1 GCA_018824925.1 Thermoplasmatota archaeon | reverse complement strand
ATCCTATTGCCATGAAGATACTTTCCCCCCAGATCACCCATAAAAGTGACGTCGGTGGAGTTACCCTTAATCTCGGGTGTGATTCAGAAGTACATGATGAATACACTGCAATGATATTACGAGCAAAAGAGAAACAACCAGATGCTGATATTATCGGTGTCACTATTCAAAAAATGGTAAAATCTGGAGGTTATGAACTAATTCTAGGTTCAAAGAAAGACCCGGTCTTCGGATCTGTCATTCTCTTTGGACTTGGAGGGATCTATACCGAGCTATTAAAAGATAGATCTATCGGTTTCCCACCACTCAATCAGGTACTCACCCATCGAATAATAGAACGAACAAAAGCCTATACGCTTCTGAAAGGATTTCGAGGTAAAGCTCCCGTAAATATAAAACATGTTGAGGAGACAATAATTAATTTTTCGCAATTAGTAATCGATCACCCAGAAATCAAAGAAATTGATATCAATCCCTTGATTGCATCAGGTGATGAACTTATTGCTGTTGATGCCCGAATCATTATTGATCCAAATCCTCAGGAACATCCGCATCTTATCATCAGTCCTTATCCTAAAAAATATGTTAAAACTGTGACATTAAAAGATGATGATAAGGTGTTGCTTCGACCAATTAAACCTGAGGATGAAAATCTCTGGCATGAAATGTTTAAATCATTTTCACAAGAAACAATTCGCTTCCGATTTTTCCGGATTATCAAAGATACACCCCATGAAATTAGGACACGATATTGTAACATAGATTATGATCGAGAAATCGGAATTGTAGCAGAGATTCAAGAAAATGATCACCGTAGACTCCTCGGAGTAACCCGAATAATTGTAAATCCTGGGGATACCACTGAGGCTGAGTTTGCTATTGTTGTCAGTGATAGCTGGCATCGTAAAGGACTGGGATCAGAATTTATTGATTATACAATTGAGATCGCTAAAGATAAAAAACTTAAGAAACTAACAGGAACTGTTCTAAAGGACAATTATCCGATGATATCATTATGTCGTGAGAAACATTTTTCTTTTAGTGACGGAGATCCAGGTGAATATAAAATTGAGTATGATCTCGTTAAAGATCCCTTTAATACATTAGGTCCGAAAATGAGCAATGGAAAAGAAAAATCGGAAGATATACAGTCTGAAGAAAGTCATGGTTAAATAGCTGTCCCTGTTTTTTATTTTTTATAACAATTTTTTAGATGAAGTTAATTTCTTTGAAAAATTTTTGTTATAAAATCGATGCATTTATTATGGTTAATATAGGAGAACATTGTTTTTCATTCTATACATATGTGTCATTTAGTGCATATGCATATGCAGCTACGTACCCACATACAATACTACTTTTATTAACCGTAATAATCATTTGGAAACTACAAAGGGATGGGATGCAGGAAGGAGAAATTGAAACGCTATCTCCGGAGGTACTCCGGCCGCTCGTAATTCGGGCACTTCGGAGGAGCAGTATCAGAAAAAAAATAGTCAAATACTTGTTTGATATCAGCCCAAGTGGGAGCTATACTTCCGAGATTGCTCATAATGTAAAAACCACCCCAACTAACGTTATTGGTGCTATTCGGGGTATGGACTCTCGATATCGTATCAATGACTCCCTTATTGGTCTTCATATCGTTGAACAAGTTGAAAGCAGTCGTCAGGATATAAAACTGTATCGCATCACAGATTTTGGTAAGGAAATTTTCCATAATATTCCTGATTAATTCGTATCTTTCAGTAAATGAGACGTTGTTTGATGATATGAAGAATCAGATAAATAAATTTTAGATAATGTTAACCCAAATAATTGGTATGTCGCTTGGAATTGCTTTTTTCTGTTGTTTTGATTTTATATTATTCATGTTTATGCCTCTTTAATTTGAAGTGCGAGTGCACGTGCGCGGTTTCCTACAACAAAAGATTTCGTGATTGCTTCAATTTCTTTGGCTTCCTCAACCGTTGAGACTTGTCCGACAATCATCATGTGTTCCAATCCTCATTTATTGTGTTTGTCGGTGATGTTTAAAAGGAGTTGTTGTTCAGGCGGTACCCAGCTTCATTACAGTGCGTACCGAAAAGGAAAACTCTCTTATAAAGCAGATACAGAACATTCTAATATTTGAAGGATATAATAAAATATAATGACAAGGCGTATATTGGTTTTGTTATGTGCTCTCTTCTTGGGGGTAATGGGTGAAGTAAGTCCCTGCGTTATGGGATCTTTTGTTACAGATGTTATAAGTTTAAATCCTATTTCGGAAGCGAATGATGTTGAGTATTGGGCGGTTATTGTGGGTATTGCTGATTATGATGGTCGAGAAAATGATTTGCCAGTTAGTCGTAGTCATCTGTTGTGTTTCCCTAATGCATTACTTATGGGTTCGAATTGGCACGCTGATCATATGCAGGTGTTATTGAATCATGATGCGACTTATTTAGGGATACTTGAGACGCTTGACTGGTTGGCTGTTCAGACTGATGAAAATGATATTGTTGTATTTAGTTTTCAGGGGCATGGATCTGTAGTTGAGGATGTTGATGGTGATGAAGCTGATGGGTTTGACGAAGGAATCGTTGCGTGGGACGGAAAGTCTGGAATAATTATTGATGATATCCTTGATGAAAAATTTGATGCTATACCCTGCGCGGGAATGTTTTTAGTGTTTCATTCTTGTTTTAGTGGTGGATTACTTTATCAACATATATCTGATATCTCTCATTTTAGAGCTTGTTATTCAAAGGAAACTATTGCAGATATAGATGATGATAATCGTGTTATTTTAATGTCCTCAATGGATCAAGGTTTAGCACTTGCTTTTCCATCAGTTACTCGACAAATGGGCTGGGGGTTACAAGCTGCGAGCAAGTCTTATACTAAAGATGTGAGTTTTGAGAATATTGTGACTGCTGAACAATTAGCTAAGTTTGCCCAACACCGTATTAACCGGTTTTTTCTTGGTTTGTTTCTGATATTTCCGCCCATTATTGTTAGTCTTGCACTTTCAGAGTTAATTGCTAAGGTGTTACATGGGTTTTTGATTCTTCCATTTCCACAAGTATATGATTCGTTTCCAGGTGAGCTTCCTCTTTTTATTCTTGATACAGTGTAAGAAGGGTTTTTAATATACGTTAGATTCTCTGAGGCATGCGCCAGTCATTTGGTATGTCATTGTTGTTACTTCTTATTGCGCTTGCATGGGCTGGCTCTTTTGTGGTTGTAAAAAATGTAACGAACGAGGTGGATCCAGTACAGCTTGGTTTTCTTCGTTTTTTAGTAGCGACACCCTTGATGATGTTAGTGTTATTTTTTCGTAAGAAATCATTAGTGGTTTCATGGTCGATGGTGCCACGAATGATAGTATTAGGTCTTACAGGTGTAACATTTTTGTATCTGTTTCAATTTTCTGGAATTGCCCGAACCACAGCGGCAACAGCTGGTGTCTTGATAAATACTAATGTTATTTTTATTGCGTTATTATCAATGGTTTTTTTACATGAACGATTAAGTAGACGGAAAATAATAGGAATTGGGTTATCATTTATGGGGGTGATTGTGATTGTATGGTCGCGCTCATCAAATAGTGCGTTTTTGATTACTCCCGATTTTATTTTTGGTGTTTTTTTAGTGATTGGATCAGCTTTTTGCTGGGCGATTTATTCGATTATTGGTAAGGATGTATTAAAAAGCTATGATTCAATTGCTGTGACGACTACGGCTTTTTTATGGGGGGCGCTTTTGTATTTACCAATTGTGCCTGATGTGTGGGGGGTTATCCCCTCGATTTCTGTTATGGGGTGGCTAGCTGTTTTGTATTTAGCGGTGGTTTGTTCTGTTTTAGGATATCTTGGATGGTATTATGTGTTGCAGCAGATGCCTGCAAGTAGTGCCGCGGTGTATCTAAATTTTATTCCGTTGTTTACGATTTTACTAGCTATGTTATTAGGTGAGATTCCTTCTATCATATTTTTGGGTGGCGCAGGATTAATAATCTATGGGGTCTATCTAGCTCAACACGAAATTGTGGATGTTTAGTATGTTTTGTGTGGAATGTGGCAAGGAAGATCCGATATTTAAGAACGGGGTTTGTGCATCCTGTTATGTGAAATCAACGATATTTACGCAGGGTCCACAGGTGATCTCTTTGACAGTGTGTCCAAAATGTGGTGGACATAAATTTCGTAATTTATGGCATGATGATTCCCTCGATGATACAATTCTTAGAGAGATAAAGAATCAATATACGGTGTTACCTGAATTAAACCAGGTGAGTTATTCCTTAACGTGCGATCCTGTTGATATACAATTTGAGTGTGTGGTTACAATCTCAGGGATGGTAGTTGGGCATTCTGTGGTTGAATCGCATCATGTTCAGATTCGAACAACGAAAGTAGTATGTGATGTATGTTCAAAACAATTCGGTGGATATTATGAGGGTATCTTACAGATTCGGGCTACTGATCGTAAACTCTCTGAAGAAGAATTGTCTTTGATTGATGATCAGATTACTCACTTTGTTTCATCTGAACGGATGAAGGGGAATCGTGCATTATTTATTTCTGACGTAGCTGAGGAACATGGTGGTCTTGATTATTATCTCAGTGAACGAGGAATGGCATATGGCTTTGCGAAAAAACTGAAGTCGCGTTTTGGTGGGGAGTTAAAACAGTCAAGTTCATTGGTTGGTATGAAGGAAGGTCGTGAGGTTACCCGTGTGACGGTGGTGCTCCGTCTTCCCTCGTATCGGGTAGGCGATTTTATCGGTTTTCAAAAACATTTTTATCAAGTTAAACAAATTTCTGGCTCAAAGGTACTCCTAGTAAAACTTGCTACTTGGAAAGAGGAAACATTTTTAGAGAAGGATTTGGAAAAAATCATTGTGTATCCGTATGATACATATTTTCAATCCATGATTGTGGTCAGTCAATCACCGACTGAGCTGCAAGTTATGCACCCGGAAAGTTATGCTACGTATGATCTGAAAAAACCAAAACCCCTTGATATTCAGTCAGAAACAATCTCTGTGGTTCGATTACATGAAATCCTATTTTTAGTACCAGAAAAAAAAGAAAGAGAAAAGGGGGATTAAATTCATGGGCGATAACCACCCCAATAACCATATCCACCCCAGACTGTTTGCCAAACAAGTTGCATCCAAATCCAGCTGGTTAGCCAGTAAATTACTCCCATGACAACAATGTAGACAATAAGACCAACAATGAAAAATGACATTTGTTGTTCTTTTTGAGTCCCCATCAGAATTGGTATCCCTAAATAAAGGATATACAATCCGTAAAGTCCTCCTATGAGCGATATTAATCCTGCTGCTGGGAATATATTGGCAATACCAAGTAATAACCAGGGTGTAGCTGCATAGGAAACCAGTTTTAATGCTTGCATTTTATTTTGTTGTGTTTTAAAACTTGGGGCTAAGGCATTGAGGATAAAACCAAAGACAATAACTCCAACAATTGACATTATATATGTAATGAGTGCAATTGCAAAAGCATAGCCAATTAATGATCCCCCTCCCCCCCAAATAAAACCATATCCAAGTAGCAAACCAAGAAAGGTAGGGACACCTACAATCGCTAGATAGATGATGATTTCTTTGAGTTCTACCTGTTCGTTTTTTAGTTTTTCCATGGTGCCTTTTGGATTGAAAACAAGGTCTTTTGCTTGATTAACAGTTTTCATTATATCCATAGTACTCCTCCTCATTATTTACTGAATAATGTACGAGACGAAAAAATATAGATGCTTATTAACGTTATGATATATTTTAACTTAAGGAGTACCCCCCTTTTTTAAAATGGTTATATATAGGAAGTAACTATCCAAGATACGAAAATGCGATTTGCTATAAAAATTGCGTATGATGGCCGTGGATTTTATGGATTTGCCCGGCAGCCACACATTACCACGATTGAGGGTGAAATACAGCGGGCTCTTTTGACACACCATATCATCTCCTCGATCGATACCGCAGTGTTTCGGGTTGGAAGCCGAACAGATAAAAATGTGTCCAGTCTCGGGACAGTCATCGCCTGTAATACCGATAAACCACTCTTTGAGTGTTTACCTGAAATAAATACAAAATTATCACATATTTATTACTATGGAGTTTCGAAAGTTTCTGATGATTTTAATCCACGGTATGCTCAAATGCGGAGTTATCGATATTTTTTGAAGAAAAATTCTAGTTTAGATTTTTCTGAAATGATTTTAGCAGCAACCTATTTTACGGGTACACATAATTTTCGTAATTTTGCTCGTATTGAATCCCATCGTACTCCGATACGAACTATTGAAAATATAGTTCTTACTGAAATGGATAGATATGTTGTTATAGATATTTTTGCGCAGACTTTTCTTTGGCATCAAGTACGACGAATCATATCTGCGTTGGAAAAAATTGGGTTACATCGGATATCTATTTCAGATATTCAAGCGGCATTAGACAATCCAGAAAAACCGGTTGATTTTGGATTAGCTCCAGCAGAACCATTGCTTTTAACAGATATTATTTATAAATTTTCGTTTCAGTATTTAAAAGGATATCAAAAAAGATTACAACAACTTGAATCATCCATCATTTCTGATGTTCTATTATAAGAGATTTGGTATTAAGATGAAAGGACATCGGCCATGGTGACATTAGCGGGATCAATTGGTTTTTTCTTCATCCATGTTTCCATAAGCGGCGTAAGAACGATGGTTTGATTGATCATTCCCACCATTTTATCTGACTCACCTTGGAGCAATGCTAAGACTGCTTCATAGGCTAAGCGACTGGCTAATAATCGGTCAAACCCTGTGGGTGTACCACCACGTTGTTGATGACCAAGGATACTAATGCGAACCTCCCAGTTAGTATGACGTTCAATATGTTCTTTTATGTCTATAACTGTTCCTGCTTCATCACCCTCGGCAACAACGATGATACTACTTTTTTTACCTCGTTGAGCTCCCTCCTCCAGTTTTTGCATAAGATTTGTGATATTTGTCGGTGTTTCAGGAATAAGAATGCCCTCTGCACCCCCACCGATACCGGTATGAAGTCCAATGTAACCAGCATGTCGTCCCATGACCTCAATGAGAAATAAGCGGTCATGTGAGGTAGCGGTATCCCTGATTTTGTCTATGGCTGCTAATGCGGTGTTAACCGCGGTGTCAAAACCTATGGTGTATTCTGTTCCATAAAGATCATTATCAATGGTTCCAGGAAGGCCCAGTCCCTTAATGGGGTATTCCTCAATGAGAGCGTGTAACCCATGAAATGATCCATCACCGCCAATGACGATTAATCCAGTGATACCATGATGACACAAGTTTTCATAGGCTTTTTTTCGCCCCTCAGGATCATGAAATTGTTTACACCGCGCTGTTTTTAATATGGTTCCACCACGGTTGATGATATTGCTCACGGAGGTGGGAGTAAGTGGTATGATGTCATTATCGATTAATCCTTGATACCCATGATGTATACCATAGACGGGTATGCGATGATAATAGGCGGTTCGTACGACTGCTCTGATTGCAGCATTCATACCAGGGCTGTCCCCGCCACTAGTGAGAACACCAATAATTGTCTGATTCATGCGCTTAGAATCTCCTCATTCACCTAATGTCAGCTTAGAATCTTGTGAGCAGTATAATACTATTACCGGATATGGTTTTTTCTATTTGTTTTTCATTGCACGGAAGGCACGATACAGAAAATAGGCAAGACCGCCATAAAGTACCGTTGCCCCAAAAATTAACATCATTATCGCGGAATAGGAAAGATTCATACCTGTTCCTCCTGCGCTGGTCGGATTTTCATAAGAAACACGGCTAGTATCACTAAGCCAGCTAGTGGTAGTATCCCACCGAGGACAAGAACCCATAAGGGATAATTGAGATAGGGGTCTGTAATGTTTTGATATAGTGCAACCGATAGAATAATGATAAGTATGAGTGGCACCACGTATTTAACTAAGGTATCCCACCATTTACCTATTTGGATATCACTACTTTTGTTGACATGTTCGCGGAAGGTAGCAAGTCGAAACAACCATCCCAGGATAATACATTCAAGAAGCCCAATAGTAACTAACCCAAAATTTGCGATAAAATGATCAACAATATCTAGCCAATGAAGACCAGCTCCTGTTGCAAATAAAAGACTGAGAAGAAAACCACTTAAACAGATCAGTGCGGTTGCTTTGGCTTTTTTTAGATGCCATTTATTGGTGATGCTTGCGGTAAAGGGTTCTATCATGGAGAAGGCTGAATCAATGCCAAAGGTGAGGAGCGCTATATAAAAAATGATGCCAAAAAAGCTTGCTGCAACGGGAAGTAGTGAGATTGCTGTTGGGTAGGTGATAAAGGTAAGATTCGGGCCGGCGATTCGTAATCCTAGCTCCGGTATTGTAAGTCCCTGTGTTTGTGCTAGATATCCCACGACACTGAATACGGTAAAACCAGCAAGAAATGAGGTTCCTGCATCGGCAAGACTGATGATGAATGCGTTGTTGGTGATATCTGATTTTTTCTTTAGAAAACTTGCATAGGTGATCATGATGCCCTGGGCGATACTGAGGGAGAAAAAGACTTGTGCATAGGCAGCTAACCAAACATTAACATCGCCTAGTTTGGAAAAATCTGGTGTTAAGTAGTAACTAATACCGTCCATTGCACCTGGTAGGGTTAGACCCCTGACCGTGAGAATGATGAGAAGGATGGTGGGGAGTGGGACGGTTATGGCGACGACTTTTCCAATCCTGCTTACTCCTTTGTAAAGGATAAGAAAGACACAAAGCCAAATCACGAGGAGACCAAGGATAACGGGGATGCTTATTGATCCAAGTACTGTGGGTGTTCCGGTATCTGCAAGAAAATTGTGAAAAAATTCTTCTGCATGTGATCCCCATCGTAGATCGAGGCTATATATCATGTAACAAAAGCACCAGGACATTACGACGACATAGTATATGGCAATGATGAAGGGTGATAGGGCGATAAGCCATCCGGTCCATTCCCATTTTTTTCCGATTTTTTGAAATGCTTGTGGGGGTGCATATCGTGCCCAATGGCCAAGGGATAATTCGAGAATCATGAGAGGGATACCTGCGGTGAAGAGGGCGACAAAGAAGGGGATGAGAAATGCGCCCCCGCCGCTTTCATAGCAGACGAAGGGAAATCGCCAGACATTTCCGAGACCAACTGCGGAACCGATGGCAGCCATGACAAAGGCAAATCGTGAGTTCCAATGTTCCTTTTTTTCGATCAAGGTCACTCTACAAAATAATAATATTACAATGCTTATAAATATATTTGAATAAAAAGATTTAGTGGAAGGGCGCAGAAATCCTCCGTATCAACTGCCGAAACTTTAATTACTGAATTTGAATTCATCAACAGCTGCTATGCAGGGGTAGCCAAGCCAGGTCAACGGCGACAGACTCAAGATCTGTTCCTGTAGAGGTTCGGGAGTTCAAATCTCCTCCCCTGCACCTTATTATCCCATAAATTAGCCTTTTAATTGTTTACGAAAGCGACTTATTCTATCCCGTATCTCTATTGCCCGTTCAAAATCAAGATCATCAGCTGCATCACGCATCTCAAGCTCCAACTCCACAATCATATCGGGAATATCACTTTTGGGGATATGCTTAACATCCTTGACTTCGATCGTCTTCTCCTTAATTGGTTTAATGATCGTCTGCGGGGTTATCTTATGCTTTTTGTTGTATTCAAGTTGTAGATTGCGTCGGCGGTTGGTTTCATCAATTGCCTGACGCATTGATTCAGTGATATGATCTGCATAGAGTACCACATGGGAGTTGACATTTCTAGCAGCTCGGCCAATTATCTGAATAAGACTTCGTGTATCACGTAAAAATCCTTCTTTATCGGCATCAAGAATACCAATAAACCCGATCTCAGGGATATCAATTCCCTCGCGGAGAAGATTAATCCCTACAAGTACATCGAATTTACCAAGTCGGAGTTGGCGGATGATTTCCGATCGTTCTAAGGTATCAATTTCAGCATGTAAATACCTGGTTTTTATTCCCTTTTCCGCAAGATATTCAGAGAGCTCCTCAGCAAGCTTTTTTGTCAATGTTGTGACCAATACCCGTTCTTTGCGTTGAATGGTTTTCGTAATTTCTGTGATGAGATCATATATCTGTTCTTTGATGGGTCGTATCTCAACAGGTGGGTCAACAAGACCCGTAGGTCTGATAATTTGTTCAACTATTTGCTGTGAGATTTCCTGTTCATAGTCTCCCGGTGTTGCGGAAACAAATATTACCTGATGCATATACTGTGCAAATTCGTTGAAGGTTAATGGTCGGTTGTCATAAGCACTCGGGAGTCTGAAACCATAATCGATTAATGCCTTTTTTCGGGTGTAGTCGCCATGGTGCATCCCATGGATTTGCGGTATAGTCCGATGACTTTCATCAATAAATATTAGAAAATCATCAGGGAAATAATCAAGCAGGCAGTAGGGTCGTTCACCGGGTTGTCGCCCATCAAAATGGCGTGAGTAGTTCTCAATTCCTTTACAGAATCCGGTTTCCTCAATCATTTCAAGATCATAGAGCGTGCGTTGTTTAAGACGGTGGGCTTCAATCATTCCAAGGTTTGGTAATCGATTTTCAAGCTCCTGTTTTATTGATGTTAGTGCTCGTTGTTGTTTTTCTTCCGGTATTACAAAATGTTTTGCAGGATAGATAAAAACATAGTCTAGGATATCTGTTGTGGTTCCGGTGATTCGATCAAGTTCGCGGATTCGTTCGACCGTATCTCCAAATAATTCAAAACGAATGATGTTTTGTCGGTACCCGGGGACTAGATCAATGGTATCTCCCTTTACTCGAAATCGACCAGGCGCAAGGTCCATATCATATCGTTCATATTGGGATTGGATTAATTTTGTAAGGAGTTCTTTACGGGTGAGTGTTTGCCCTGTTTGTATTTCAAATCCTAATGATGTGAAATCTGCTGGATCACCAACGCTATATATACACGATACCGAGGCAACCACAATGACATCACGGCGAGATAGTAATGAGGCAGTTGCTGCTAGCCGCATCTGTTCTATACGGGGGTTAATGGCTGCATCTTTTTCGATATATTGATCTTTTTGTGGGATGTAGGATTCTGGTTGATAATAATCATAATATGAGACAAAATATTCAACCCGGTTATTTGGGAAAAATTCAGTAAATTCACTGTAGAGTTGAGCGGCAAGGGTTTTGTTATGGGCAATTACTATTGTGGGTTTTTGTACTGCTTCGATTACACTTGCCATGGAAAATGTTTTCCCGCTGCCGGTTACTCCTAGGAGGGTTTGGTATTGCATGTTGTTTTGTATGCCGTGTGCAAGTTGTTTGATTGCTGTGGGTTGGGAACCCTGTGGTTTGAAGGTACTGGTAAGTTTAAACTCGGTTATGCGATCAACTCCTTGGTTCGTAATAATCGGTTGTAGGCTATGGCAAATCGGTGTGCCTCATCTCTGATTTCCCTGAGGAATTGAAGAGCAATATCTTTTGTGTCGAGTTTCAGGGGCATGGATTGACCGGGTAGGTAGAGTTCCTCAAATTGTTTAGCTAAGGCAATTACGGGAAGGTGGATGGATAAACTACGGAGACCATCTATGGCTGCGTTGAGTTGTGCTCGGCCGCCATCAATAAGGACAAGGTCGGGGTAGTCAATATTTTCTAGTTTGAGTTTGTAATATCTCCGGCGAACAATTTCAGTTATCGCCGCGGTGTCATCAATACCCTCTACGGTTCGTATCAGGAATCGACGATAGTTGGTTTTATCGGGTTTTCCATTGCGGAATTGTACCACGGAACCAACCATGCTGGTTCCGGAGAGATGAGAGATATCAAAACATTCAATGACTTGTGCGGGTTCTTGAAGGTTAAGTCTGGTTTTAACAGCCTCAATTTTTTGTTGATCTGCAAAAAAAGTAAGTTCAATATTTTTGGTAACAAGAGTAAGTAACTGTTTTTTTGCTCCTTTTTGTGGTATGGTAATTTTCACCTGAGCTTTTCGAAGGTGATTAAAATATTCTTGTATGCCATTGCTGATAGTATGGGGGAGGATAAGTTCTTTTGGGAGTGGGTTGTCTGAGTAGTATTGCATGAGGAATTCTTCAAAGAATCCTTCATGTTCTGCAAAAATATATTCTTGTTTGTTGGCAAGGGTGCCTTTGTAGATGTTGAATAACATAAGATAGATGGTTCCTTGTTGTGTAGTATAGTTTATGATGTCTTCGTTGTAGGGACGGTTTCGTTGCATGTTTTGCCGCTCATTGAGGTGTTGAATGGCGGTGATTTGATTACGGAGGAGCATTGCTTGTTCAAATTGATGGTTTTGTGCATAGTGTTTCATCTGGGTTTCGAGTGTTTTAAGAAGCTGTGATGCATGGCCACTGAGGATGAGTTTTGCTTGGGCAATGCGTTGATTATATTCTTGTTTTGTAATGTTGTTGGTACAGGGGGCATCACAGAGTTGTATATGGTAGCGAAGACAGGGTCGTTTTGGAAGTTTTTTACAGGTGCGTATATGAAAGGTTTTTCTGATAAATCTTAGGAGGTAGTCACGTTCTTGCGCTGAAATGAATGGTCCATAGAATTTCCCTGAACCCGTTCGTTGCCGGGCAAGGAGGACACGTGGGTAGGGTTCATCTGGAATACGTATGTAGGAGAAGCCTTTGGCGTCTTTAAGATCAATGTTGTATTTGGGTTGGTGTCGTTTAATGAGGGTGTTTTCTAGGATGATGGCTTCGAGTTCAGAGTCAGTTGCGATAATCTCGATACTGGTGGCTTGTTCAAGCATTGCCTGGGTTTTCGGGTCGAGTGGTCGTCCAGCAAAATAGTTTTTAACCCGTTTTCGGAGGTGTTTTGCTTTACCGATGTAGATGATTCGTTGCTGTTTATCTTTGAAAAGGTAGCAGCCGGGGCTGGTAGGGAGGTGTTCAGGTGCTATCATAAAGGTCGTCCGTTAGTGAAGAGTTCTTTAAGTATCATACCAGTGTAACTCTTTGGGTTGGCAGCTATCTGCTCTGGGGTGCCTTGTGCAACGATAGTGCCTCCTTGGTCACCACCCTCTGGTCCGAGGTCGATGACGTGGTCTGCTGATTTGATGACTTCGAGGTTGTGTTCGATGACGATGACGGTATTGCCCTTGTCTACGAGTTTGTTGAGTACTGAGATGAGTTTTTTTACGTCATGGAAATGTAGTCCTGTGGTGGGTTCGTCAAGCAGGTAAAGGGTTTGGCCGGTGCTGCGTTTTGAGAGTTCTCGGGTGAGCTTAATACGTTGTGCTTCGCCGCCTGAGAGGGTTGTTGAGCTTTGTCCGAGTTTGATATAATCAAGTCCGACCTGTACGAGGGTGTGTAGTTTGTTTCGTATGTAGGGGATGTTTCTGAAGAGGTTTAATGCTTCTTCAGCACTCATATCAAGGACTTCGGCAATGGTTTTTCCTTTGTAGGTGACTTCGAGGGTTTCGCGGTTGTAGCGTTTGCCTTTGCATTCTTCACATTCGATATAGATGTCTGGGAGGAAGTTCATTTCGATTTTGATGAGACCATCGCCTTGGCAGGTTTCGCAGCGGCCGCCTTTGACGTTGAAGCTGAATCGTCCGGGTTTGTAGCCACGGAGTTTGGCTTCTTGGGTTTGTGCAAAGATCCGTCGTATTTCATCAAAGACTTTGGTGTATGTGACGGGGTTGCTGCGGGGTGTTTTACCGATAGGGCTTTGGTCGATGACGATGACTTTGTCGAGGGGGTTTTGGAAGGAGATGTCATCATGATCTCCGGTTTGGATTCTGGATCGGTAGAGTTTTTTCATCATTCCTTTATAGAGTATTTCGTAGACAAGGGTTGATTTGCCACTGCCGGATACACCGGTGATGAGGGTGAGTACACCGAGAGGGATGGTTACATCGATGTTTTTGAGATTATGTTCACGGCATCCCCGGAGGTGTATGTTACTGGTACTAGTTCGTCGTTGTGTTGGTATGGGTATTTGGAGGGTTTTTGCTAGATAGCGTCCAGTGATGGATTTTGGGTTGTGTTCAATTTCTTGGGGTGTTCCTTGGGCAACAATACGGCCACCATGTAGTCCTGCTCCCGGTCCCATGTCAATGACATGGTCTGCGAGGCGGATGGTTTCTTCGTCATGTTCAACCACGATGAGGGTATTGCCAAGGTTTTTGAGTTTTTGAAGGGTGTTGATGAGTTTTTTGTTATCTCGTTGATGTAGACCAATAGATGGTTCATCGAGGATGTAGATGACGCCCATGAGATTTGATCCTATTTGGGTTGCTAGTCGTATGCGTTGTGCTTCGCCACCTGAGAGGGTTCCGGCATTGCGAGAGAGGGTGAGGTAGTTGAGGCCCACATGGTCAAGAAATTCTAGACGTTGGATGAGTTCTTTGAGTATTTGTCGGGCTATTTCTTGTTGTTTGGTGGTGAGTTGTAGAGTTGAGAAGAAGTGGAGGTTGTCTTGGATGGATAGATCAGTAATATCTATGATGGATTTGTTGTTGATTTTTACGGAAAGGACTTTTGGTTTGAGGCGTTTTCCTTGGCATAGGGGGCATGGTGAGACGTGCATGAATCGTTCCATGTCGCGTCGGCGGTAATCTGATTCGGTTTGTTTGTAGAGTCGATCTGATTGTGGGATAAGGCCTTCCCAGTGACCATAGTGTTGCCAATGGGCTTCCCCGTTTTTCATTCGAAGATTAAAGTTGATACGTTCTCGACTTCCATACATGAGGGTATGGTATTGATGATCTGTGAGGTCTTCAATAGTGGTGAAGATGCTGAATCCGAAGTGTTGAGCGACACTACCGAGGTAATTTATTCGCCAGCCGTCTCGTATGTTTTTATAGAGATGGATGGCACCATCAGCAATGGATTTACTTTTATCAGGGATGATGAGTTCCTCATCAAATTCCATTTTGATGCCAAGGCCATGGCATTCTGGGCAGGCGCCAAAGGGGCTGTTGAAGGAAAACATCCGCGGTTGTAATTCTTCAAATACGAGCCCACATTGTGGGCAGGCCATTTTCGAGGAGAACACATATTCCTGATTATCCGTATCAAGCACTATCATGAGTCCATCGGCTTTTTGTAGGGTGACTTCGCAGGCTTCGGTGAGACGTGATCGATCTGAGACGTCGATGCGATCGATTACTATTTCGATATCATGTTTTTTGTATCGTTCGAGGGTGATGGTTTCGTCGGTACGTTTAATTTCTTTGTTGACTCGAACGCGGGTGTAGCCTTCCTTGTTGAATTCTTTAAAGAGTTGTTCATAGGTCCCTTTTTTCTGTCGGATTATGGGGGCAAGTATGGTAACAACCCCGGTGATATCGGTTTGAATTCGTTTTGCTATTTGTTGCGGTGATTGGGTGGTAATGGGGATGTTATGCGTAGGACAATAGGGGGTGCCAATACGGGCGTATAGTAATCTGAGGTAGTCATAAATCTCGGTGATAGTACCAACGGTACTCCGTGGGTTCCGTGAGGTGGTTTTTTGTTCTATAGAGATTGCGGGTGAAAGTCCTTCGATGCTATCAACATCGGGTTTATGCATGAGGCCAAGGAATTGTCGTGCATACGCGGAGAGTGATTCAACATAGCGTCGTTGTCCCTCAGCATAAATGGTATCAAATGCTAGCGTAGATTTGCCACTACCTGAAAGCCCGGTGATGACGATCATTTTATCTCGAGGGAGCACGACATCGATGTTTTTGAGATTGTGTTCACGTGCTCCTTTGATGACGATATCTTTCATAGTAATGACCCCCCGAAAAGGTACTTCTGATGGTTCAGGTAGAATAACTGATTCATATACTAATTTGGGGGTTTCACATAATGGTTTATATATAGAAATATTTCCGTTAGCATCTGACACGTAGTTTTAGTATACGTGTATGCAGAGTATTTAATATTGAGATGACATCATCGAAAGTATAAAAAATTGTGCTGAGTTTAATTGTTTTATCTGCAGTATTGGAGAAAATATTGATGATTTTTTCTAACTGATTTTTTTTTAGTTTATATTTGTGCTTGGTGGAATTGATTGTTGAGTTGTTTTTTTATAAAATTCCATCATGTGGACGATTTGACGGCTCATGGGTCGATGTTCTTGTTTGGCTAATTCTTTTAGTTCGGTGAGTTCTTTATTTGCTAAGCTGATTGTGGTTCTTTTTGTGGATGTAGTTTTTTTCTGCATAGTCTCACGGTAGTACAATTATGGTAGTATGCAATATTATTTAAAGATTGCTAATTGATAAATAATTTAAATACATTTGTACATAATTTTATTTACTGTTATGCAATATAGATTTACGGTTATTGAAGAGTGGTAAAAGAGAATTAGAAATGCTAACGATTTATTGAATAATATATGGGATGAGGGGGTTTTTTTTATGATAGCATCCCATCTCATTAAATCTCCGCGTATTGAAAAATATGTAGAACGCCCCCCTCCCATTATTTTTCTCAATACCGGGGTGAATGATTCCTCTATGATACTAAGTAAAATGGAATCTCGTGACAAAAACGGTAATTCATTTCGAAAAAATGAAAGCGAATATCCCTGTTTTCATAATCAAGGTGTGGATAACGACATCTACTGTTTTTTATTAGGAACGTATGAAGAACGGGGACGAAATTTTTTCTTTAAGGCTGCTCAATTACCCTTTGCATTGCTTTCTGCGCAACGTAAGGGAGCAGCGGTTCGTCGGATTTGTGAGGCTACGCAAGTTATGGAAAAATGGAATACTGGACGGATCATGGTATGGCGTACAAAATTTACGGCTATGGCGGGTGAGAGTAGTATACCGCATGGTTCGAATATGAAAGAATAATTATGATAAAGAGAAATCAAGGATCGAAGGTTAGAAAGACTATCTGGCAGTAAGGAAAAAGTGCTTGTTTTAAAAAAAATTAGAAGAAGATAGGGTATTACTGATTGTGCCCAATGAGACGGGTGGTCGTTATATCGCCTATCTATTTTTCTTTCTTATCGGTTGTTAAGGATATTTCTATTGAGGATACGTTTGAGGTTCTGCCTTCTTCGTTGGTGATGCTTTCGGTGCCAATGCTTATGTTTTTTATTTGCGCATTTTTTACGAACTTATTGCGTACGATTTCTGCGGCATCTACGGCAGTACTGATCGCTCTTCCTCGTGCTTTTAAAACGACATCATGTGAGCCGTTACCGTTAAACTGTGTTACGACGGCTAGTACATAGCTCATAGGTGGTTTGTGTCCAACAAATATGACATCTTCATCTGCGGTCTTTTTTTCTGGTATACTTTTTTTCGTTGTTTCTTCTGTCATGATATATCTCTTTTATTCCTTCTTTCATTGTTTTTTCTTAGATTACTTTACGCGTGTACAATTATTATTATT
>JAHJFH010000139.1 GCA_018824925.1 Thermoplasmatota archaeon | reverse complement strand
TCTACTTCTTTTGTGAAGAACATCATACATCCCATCCATTCCTTGCGGATGGGAAATGATGTTCTTCTATCTGAAATTTATGGAGAGTTTAGAAAAGTGCAAAAGTCTTGTTAAAAAAATATTAGTATCTATTCTCTAACTACCCAGGGTATCATGCGGTGTTAATACGGATAGGTTTTTATGCTATCACTTGATTTCTTATTTTGTTGAGGTGTGTGGGATATGCCAGATGATCTTTTTCAAAATCTCTGTACCCAGTTAGAAAAGCAGATAACTACCCTGAAAAATGAAATCACCGAAAAAACTACTCGGGTGAAAACCCTTGAGCAACAATTTGAGTCTCTGCAGAAATATCATACACAATATCAAGAAGTGCAACAAAATTATCAAAAGGAACAGGATCGACTGACGAAGCTTTATCATGAATATGAACGTGCTGAGGCTGAGAACCAAAAACTCCGTGATGAACTCAAAGGGTGGCAGGACTGGGTTGAACAAAACAAAGACCTGTATGATCGTTTATTTTCTGTATCACCACCTAAAGCAGCAAAAACTTCAACGGATTAATTAATACCCATATCCCATTTTTTCTCCATTTTTATTGTAACCGATAGGTTTTTTTCACAATTTTTTTTGTTTTATTTTTGATAAGATGTGTAAAATAAGCCTTAAATAGCATTTCTCACCATAGATAGATATGAGGAGTGAGCATCAATGAGTTTAGTCCTAAAAGATGAAGCAAACGAAAAATACAAACGGTATTTAAAACGACGATATGGAAAAAACATTACGAGTTAGAGCCTGGTGGGTAGCTATATGGAAATAAAGGATATAGAGGCGGCGGTTGACCGTATGATGAAACAGAAAACACGATCAAATAATTCTGTTGATACCGTGGTTAAACCGATTGTGCATAGTTCTCGGTTTGAGGAAGTAATTTGTTCTGAGCGTGTTGAGCGTTATGTGGTATCTCCACCAAAAAAACCTGTAACAAGGGGTCGTGATCATGGGGTGGTATGTACTGGTCGGCATGCTGATCTTGTACAGTCGATTATTACTGCAAAGAAAAAAGCGATGTAATTTGGTTCTTCAATACTTGTAGGTTTTTTTCTTATTTTAATTCTAGGAGATTTAGACCTGTTATTGGGTCTTTTTTTCTGGTGATGGTGTCTTCGATATGATCAATAATGCCTTCGAAGGTAACACTGATAACTGCTTTGGATAGATGGCCGCTAACTGCCTGGTTTTTTGAGTCACAGAGGGTGATATGTAGGTGAAGGTATGGTGTGTTATTCATGGATGTTATATTTCCGATAAGCGCTGTTATTTCATGATCACCGGTCAAGGTTTTGGATTGATACGTTTTTGTTGTAGTATTGTAAATTCCAATGGTTACATTATTGGTTGCTCCTATGCCGGTGATGCTCCCTGTTTTTATTTTTAGAGAGTTACAAAGACTGGTTAGTTTTTCGATGAGTTCTTCATCTGGATCAAGTCGTACAATGGTTTTTGAACCAATGGTTTTATAGTGCATATGGTGAATGGGGAGGAATAACCCTGGTTTATAGTTTTCTCCCTGAAGATTAGGGGGTTGTTTCCCTGGACAAAATGTTTTAATATACCGCTTTTATACTGATGTCCTGCATTTCTGTGCCGTCTTAGCTCAGTTGGTGGAGCACCCGGCTGTTAACCGGGCGGTCGCCGGTTCGAGTCCGGCAGACGGCGTTCCCTTTTTTCAAAATTCTTTTTGTCTCAAAATTGATATATTTTATGTCCTTTCCTAAAAAACACAATTATTATAGCTTTGTTACGCTTTCAAATCTATAATGGTTAGTATCGAATATCCAACTGTTGAAGAAATTCAATTCACGCTTTTGAAAGTGGAAATAAACGAACAGCATTTCTAACCACGAAAAAATTTATTCTTAAAAATAATGCAAAATTTAATATACCAGATATTGAAGATAATGTTAAAGTCATGATTGGGATAAGAGAACGGTTTTATTCTATCAAAGAAATAAAGGAATGGATACAGCTTGGTCGAATCAAAACATTTAGAACAGAACTTTTGCACTTTTAGATAGGAAGGCATACGGGGTGTACACTTCCTTTTAATCGTTCAAACATCCATCGTTTCAACCGTTG
>JAHJFH010000138.1 GCA_018824925.1 Thermoplasmatota archaeon | reverse complement strand
TGGTATTGATATTTTTTAATTCTAAATAATATGAACTTATATAAGATAGAGGAAGTATCTATAAAAAAAATTCTTAGAACACGATTTGTAACTCTATTCCTTATCGCTCATGTACCTTCTGAAATAGTTATGTCTTGAAATAAGACAAGCCTGATTTGTTTGATACGTTCAGATATTGTTGATGATATCTCTGAGTCGAGTGATATCTCCCTCGACAGTGGCAACTTCTTGAAGTTTCTGGGTTTCAATGGTTTTTACAATGTCGGTTAATTGAATAGCGGGGGTATAAATATGAACGGGTCTACCCTTTCCTTCTTTTTTCAGATCGCGTTTTTTTACCCATCCTCGTCGGCGTAGTTCTTGCATTGCGATACTGACTTCAGGTTGCCGTAGATTTGCTCCTTGTTCAACATCGGCGCACTTGCATTCATCCACTTGGGAGATATATAATAATGTTTTTGCAAGATTTTTTGGCATTCCTAGTTTCACAAAAAGTGAAATGGCTTTATCATCATCCTTATCCAGAGTATATATGTCTTTTCGTTTCATACTCCTCTTCTCCTCAACCTTTTATTGGATAATAGTTTATACTTTATAAACTTATATATTTTTTCAACAATAAATGCAACATTGTTCCACTATGCAAAGATATCAGAATAATATGTTTTATCTTCAGATATAATTAAAAAAAAAGCGAGGTCTATGGTTATCGATTTGGTTTTATCATTAGAAAATATGGGAGAAGTATCGAGGGGTTTTGTTGCCGTATTACTGTTTTTAGTAGGTGGTAGAAAAATTGTGGACGAAGATAATAATGAAGTTGTGCTTGTTGTGAAAGAGAAACGAGTGTATCATGATTGAATGTTGAAAGACCGTTTTCAGCATCTGCATTGACAATGTATTGTTTTTCTGATATCCGTTTTTCAGCAACAGCTTGTTTCCATAATTCTGATCCAGCCATGTATCGCAATGGTAGGAAACTTACAGAATTGAGGGGAAGGGACTGAGCAAATGATATCGTTTTTTGTATTTCAGTGGTTGTTTCAAATGGTGCACCTAAAATAAAGGTTCCTGCGGTAAAAAACCCAAGGTTATGGCTGAGAGTCACGATTTTTCGTATTTGTTCAAGGGTTGTTTGTTTTTTATAATAATCGAGCACTTTTTGATTTCCTGATTCTAAACCAAATTGGATGTGTTTAACCCCGGCACGACGCATTTTTTTTAATAGCTCAGCATCCAGAAGGTTTACTCGGGAAGCCGTGAGATAGAGGTTAAAATCATGGTTTTTAGCGATAATGCCATCGAGGATGGTATGTGCCTCTTTTTTTACAACGGGGAAACAATCGTCTTTTACAGCGATATGGGTATATCCTGCGCTGGTGAGTTCATCGAGTTCTTTTAAAATATTTGTGGGTGTTCGTCGACGGAACTGATGTAAATTGATGGCACTTCGTGAACAAAAGGTACATCGATAGGGACATCCGCGACTAAATAGTATTGTGGTAAATTCGTGTGCGTGAAATCGGGGGTTGTATCCGCGTCCATAGATGTACTGGTCAACTAAATGTCGCGCTGGAAATGGTAGAGTATTAAGATCTGGTAGCATTTGTTCTTGAGGTGTTGTCTGCATGGTGTTTTTATGGTGATAGACAATACCGGGTATAGTAGCCAATGTTTTTTTTTCGTGGATGTTGCTAATTAAGTGATGTATTCTTGATTCTGCATCTCCGATAACACAGACATCTGCATCTAGAGTGGTAAGGCTTTGTTGGGGGAACAGGGAACAGTGCGGCCCTCCAATAATGATTGGTATGCTTGCATCAATGGTTTTTATATCGTGTATGAGGTTTTTAACATGGTCAACTGCGGGGGTGAGAACGGTTATTCCAATAACGTCTTGCTGGTGAAAGTTGTTTTTTAGGGTGGTTTTTGAATAGGGTTCTGCTGAGAAATCTAGGACTGAAACGGCATGTCCATTTTGTTCTAGGATTGCTGCAAGATAGAGTAATCCAAGTGGTGGTGCGAGGCCATAGATAAGGTGTTTGTCTTGTATAAAAAACGATGTTACTTCTGGGTAGATAAGGAGAATTCGGATAGTATTGTCCTCCATAAAGAAATTAAGGGATGATAAATAATAAGTATACCGCTGAATGTTAATCTTTTATTCCTGGAAAACATGGATAGTTGGTATTTATGGTTGTTTTTGATAGTAATCGTTATTTTCGATCTTTGAATGATACCATCATATCTCGACCAAAATCTGTGAGTCCATATAACCTTATTTGATTGCCGCAAGTTCGTTCTTCAACAATGCCTAATTGTAATAAGGATTCTTCGGGTTTATAACGTGGACGACTCCCGCGTAATGCTCCTATAACGTTTGATGAGGTCGTCTGTATATTATAGGCAATTTCAGAGGTATAACTATAGGTTGGGCTGATATCAAAAAGGTATTCTGCTATTTTCTTGCGTACAATACTTCGACGTAATGCTCGTATAGCTAGTGGTCTTTTAAATTTTAGAGCACTATCACTAGTTTCCTCTCTCAACATCCCATCTTCTATTGTCACTGTAGAGTTGATGACATTGCTTCTATTTATACTGTTTTCGGAGGTAATATCGTCTGTAATACTATACCTACATATCCCGTTACATATCCTTATTTGTGCATATTCAGTTACATATGTAACTACATATGCAGTCTGACGTTGCTGCCATTGATCAGAGTAATAAATCATAAAAACATGTTGTCTTTACTGTCAGCGAAATCAAGTATGCTTGTGGATATTTCGATGCCTCGACATCCCCATTCTGTGTATGATGCTTTTGTTATTGTATTGCCGATTATTTTTTGGGCTTTTGCGTTTCCTTTTATTAAACTTGGTTTGGCTGAGTTGTCACCAATTAATCTAGCTATCCTTCGACTTTTTATCGCTTGTCTTATTTTTATGGGGATTAAAATAATAAAACCTCGACTGTTTTCTCCTGTTAAAAGAGCAGATATCCCTGCTTTGATTCTTTTAGGTTTCTTTGGGATTGTTGTGTATCATTTGGGGTTAAATTATGGTGAGCAATTTATTAGCCCTGGGGCAGCGAGTCTAATTATCGCCACTATACCTATTTTTGTTGTGCTTCTCGCTGCAGTGTTTTTAAAGGAACATATCACGAAAATAATGGTCGGTGGTATTGTTCTATCATTAAGTGGTGTAGTTATCATCTCACTTTTGGGAACTGCTCATGCTACCCTTGAGGTGTCCTATCTTTTTGCTGCGTTTACGGTCCTTGTTGCCTCTATCATGGGTGCTATATATACTATTGTGGGAAAAAAAATGATGAATCGCTATTCGCCTTTTTCGCTTACAGCCTATGTATTTCTTTTTGGGTGTCTTGGTCTTATTCCGTTTCTCTCTAAGTCATTATTTGAACAGATTTCCCATCTTTCAACACAGGGATGGTTTGTTATTATTTTTCTCGGAGTTTTCCCAACCGTTATTAGCTATGTTTTTTGGTATGTTGCTCTTGAGATTCGAACGGCTTCTGAGCTGAGTACCTACCTTTATGCAATTCCCGTGATTTCATCAATTATTAGTTATTTTATTTTTCAGGATGCTATAACAATCTATTTTATCGGTGGTGGACTGTTAGTAATCTTAGGACTCTATATAGTTAATCAATCACGGAAAAAACAACAGAAATATTTGAAATAACCAAAGATAGTTGGTACATAAACATTTATTAAGGGATTATTATAATGAGGTATATGGGGATATATTTATGAAGAAAAAAATAGTCCGTTTTCAAAAGCAAACCTCTGTGATTATATATGGCATACTTTTTATGCTACTATTACCCGCTACACATGCTGCATTTCCATCATCGATGCAGATACCAACAAAGCAAATATTACCCTCAATAACCACTGATCTTCAACCCACTTCAGCTAGTTATAATCTGCTTATTGTTACTGCAGATGTTTTTGCTGATTCATTACAACCACTAGTGGATCATAAAAACAGTATTGGGATGACCACTACATTGGTTACTCTTTCTGGGGTATATGATCATGTTGGCA
>JAHJFH010000137.1 GCA_018824925.1 Thermoplasmatota archaeon | reverse complement strand
TAGTCTTTTTTTGTATAAATACGATGTGTATTGCGACATCGGTAAATCTAGATTATACGATTGGATCATCTCAGAATAAAGAAAATCTTTTGGATCTTCAAACAAATATTACTATTGATGAAATCTCCGATGGGCTCGGACTTGTTATCACTATATCAAATGCAGGTGATATTGCCGCAACGAATCTTAATTTAGCTATTCAAACAAAAGGCGGGGTATTTCTTTTCCCTAAGGAAAAAAATATTGAATTATCAGAACTAGAACCCGGGGGAACTATTCAGTATCA
This sequence comes from Thermoplasmatota archaeon, assembly GCA_018824925.1. GTDB lineage: Archaea > Thermoplasmatota > E2 > DHVEG-1 > DHVEG-1 > JAHJFH01. The sequence goes on along the minus strand of JAHJFH010000137.1, from coordinate 5,317 downwards.
TATACAGGTTTTTGGTTTAGGTGTGGGTTCTGTAAATGAGTACCCACAGATTAGTATCACGCTTACAAATAGTGGTTTTCAATTGAAACGCATTATTTCAGCGGTTGTTCTTGGTCCATTTGTAAAAATTGTTGGGATTAATTTTGATGATAGTCTTTCTTTTATTGGCTATACCATTTTTTCTCCAGAGTATAGTACTGAGACTTTTTTAATGAATAACAGTGGATCTGTGGTCCATTCATGGGATAGTGCCTTTGTTCAGGGGTTTGGCGTGTTTTTACTGGAAAATAGTGATATGATACGAACAGGGCTTCAGGGAGTCAATCCGCGTTTTATTGGTGGTGGTATTACAGGTCGGGTGGAAATCCGGGATTGGAATAATACGCTGCAATGGGAGTTTATTTATTCAAATGATCAACATTGTCTGCATCATGATATTGAAATACTGCCGAATGGGAATATTATAATGATTGCTTGGGAGTATAAATCTGCTTCTGAAGCAATTCAGGCGGGTAGGGATCCAAATGCGTTACCGACTGGTGAGCTATGGCCGGATCATATCATTGAGGTTGAACCAACTGGGACAACTACTGGTGATATTGTATGGGAATGGCATGTTTGGGATCATTTAATTCAGGATTTTGATCCTTCGAAAGATAACTATGGAACTGTTGCTGAGCATCCCGAGCGTCTTGACATTAACTATGGTATCTATGAGGGAAAGGATCGGGCAGATATGAATCATATAAATGCTGTTGATTACAACCCCATTTTGGATCAGATTATTGTCAGTGCTCATAACCAAAATGAGATCTGGGTTATTGATCATAGTACTACCACTGAGGAGGCATCTGGGCATTCTGGTGGACGATATGGGCGGGGAGGTGATTTGTTGTATCGATGGGGTAATCCAGAGGTGTATCATGCTGGTACTAGTGGTGATCAGCAATTGTTTGGTCAGCATGATGCTCAATGGATTGATGAAGGGCTTCCAGGTGGCGGACATATCCTGGTGTTTAATAATGGACAGGGTCGTCCTGAAGGGAAATTTTCTTCAATTGATGAGATTATTCCACCTGTTAACGAATCAGGTTTTTATAATGTAACATCGGGCTCGGCTTTTGGTCCTGCGGAACCAGTTTGGGTGTATATGGCCGATGAACCGGGTGAGTTTTATGCTGGTCATCTTTCTGGTTGTCAGAGACTCCCTAATGGCAATACCCTGATTTGTAATGGCCCGGGTGGATTCTTTTTTGAAGTAACAATGGATAAAAGTATTGTATGGCAGTATCTCAATACGTACCCAAATATACCTCGGAATCATGTCACAAATATTCTACGATATGCTCCTGATTATCCGGGTTTACGATTTTTAGATAAGTAGATGTAGCAGAAATTTTTTATAGAGATGATATTGTGAATAGAATTACGCATCAAAGGGTTACTGATTTCCTTGGTTTTTACAGCATGAAGTTTGTGCTGTTTATTACCTTAGTTATTGCAGCATGGCAAACAGAGTGGATATGGATTATTGGGAGTGCTGTTGGTTTAGGTATTACCCTTATCCCCAATATGTTTCATAAAGATGTAAATATTTCTTTACCATGGTCACTTGAGTTTTTGATTGCATCGGTGATTGGATTAAACATGATCGGTGTGTTATTTGATGCATATTATACCATCCCCTGGTTTGGAGAGATTACCCAGCTTTTTACCTCGATTTTTGTGGCGTTTTTATCATTTGCAATTATCTATATCTTGGATAAACTATGGGATGGACTGAAAATGAATAAGTATGCAATGGCATTCGTGGTGGTTGTTACAACTATGGCTGCGGGGGTGGTATTTGAGTTTATCAAATATTTTAATATATTTGGGAAACCTTCTTTTACTGTTGAGGCAGTCTTAGTCAGTCTGTTAGAGACAATGATTGGGGGTACGATAATAGCCTTGATTGGGGTAAGTTGGATTAAACGAGGAAAATTTGATGCGATTACAAATGAGATGGGTAAGGATATGGATGAAAAGATAATACACCGTAATCAAAATCGAAAGTAATCAGATTTTTATAGTTATTTTAGACCGTATTTATGTAGTCGTTTGATATTTTTATCGTAGTTATACCATCGTTTAGGCCATTCTGGATTGTGTAGTTTCAGTTCATCAAGGATATGTTGACGGATATAACTGGTTCGTATGCTTTCCTCTGGTTGTTTTTCGATGGTATCAGCGATTTTTCGTGCTATTTCAGGTGATGCCCCTGCTTTAATAACGCTGACCACGATTTTTTCTTTGACGAAGTCCTCAGTGTGTCCTTCACGTTTTATGACTTTTTTAACCATAGCAACCGTTTCAATATAGTTAATATGGGTATTTTAACGTTAGTACAAAAGAAAAAAAAAGAGATTTTAGGGGGTTAGCAGAGATTGAAGTAATTTGGGTATATCCGTTTCAACTGTGGTGTTCGGTCGAATATTGAATTTCTCTACAAGAACGTTTAATACGTTTGGTGAGAGAAATGCGGGTAGTTTCGGTCCAAGTACAATATTTTTTACACCAAGTGAGAGTAATGCAAGAAGGACAAGAACTGCTTTTTGTTCATACCAGGCGATGTTGTATATGATTGGTAAATCATGTATTTCTACATGTAATGCTTCTGCAAGTTTTTGTGCGATAACAACCAGGGAATATGAGTCGTTACATTGACCAGCATCGATTACTCGGGGGATGTCTGCAATGTCCCCTAAAGCAAGTTTGTTATAGCGGTATTTTGCACACCCAGCGGTGAGGATTACTGAGGTTTTTGGTAGTGATTGGGCAAATTGGGTGTAGTAGTCTCGTTCTTTATGGCGGCCGTCACAGCCGGCCATGACGACGAAATTCTCGATTTTTCCTGATTTGACTGCATCGAGTATTTTACCTGCAGTTCCTTCCAAAGTATGGTGGGCGAATCCGATGGTTATTGAGCCTTTTTCGAGTGGCGTTGGTGGGTCACAAGTTTTTGCGTGGGTAATTATTTGTGAAAAATCTTTTGATCCGGTACCGGTTCGTTTTGGTATGTGTTTTAGTCCTTCAAATCCTACGATTCCTGTGACATAAACGCGGTCTTTGTAGGAATCCTTTGGGGGGACTAGACAGTTGGTGGTCATGAGTATGGGGCCGTTGAATTGTTCGAATTCAGTGCGTTGTAGCCACCATGAGTTTCCGTAATTTCCTCTAAAGTTGTCATATTTTTTGAATGCGGGGTAGGCATTTGCTGGGAGCATTTCACCATGGGTGTAGATATCGACACCGGTTCCTTGTGTTTGTTGGAGGAGTTCTTCAAGGTCTTTGAGATCATGACCACTGATGAGGATACCAGGGTTGATTCCTGCTTCGATATTTACTTTGGTTGGTTCTGGGTGTCCATAGGTTGTGGTGTTGGCTTTGTCAAGAAGGGCAAGAGTTTTGACACCTATGGTTCCGCATTCAAGGACGAGTTGCGTGAGTTCGTCGACGGTGTGATCTTTAATGGTGGCGATGAGTCCTTTTTGTATGAAGGCGATGATGGTGGGGTCATAGTAGCCTAGGATGTTTGCATGATGGTAGTATGCTGACATTCCTTTCAGGCCAAAGGTTAATAGTTCACGGAGTGAGCGAATGTCTTCGTTGGTGGTTCTGAGAATTCCGATCTTTTGTGCTTTTTCAAGCATGTCTTGATCGTTTTTTGGTATCCAGTTGCTATCGTTGAATGGGGGCGTTTTTGGGAGTTGTTTGATGAGTGTATCTCGAAGGGTAAGTGCTGTGTTGATTTTTTTGATGAAGTGTTGTTTATCAAAATTGGCGTTGGTGATAGTTGAAAAGAGACTATCGACAATGTATTGTTCATACTCTTTGGTATTTATTTTTTGTTTTTTGGCTTCAAGGCTATAATATGATATGATCTTTGTCATGTGGATGAGAAGATCTTGTAGATCTGCGACTTCTCCTTTTTTTCCACAGACTCCTTGTATGGTACATCCGGTTCCTCTATTGGTTTCTTCACATTGGTAACAAAACATTTTTTTTTACCTCCTATTCCCATTTTTCTCTTAGAATTTCTCCTTTTATGGAGACAATGATTGATTTGATGGGTATTTTTCGGGTAGCTTGTGTTGCTGCTGTTTTGGCAAGTTGTAAGAGGCCTTGGCAGCAGGGTACTTCCATCATTATGACCGTGAGTGTGTTGATTTTTGCATCTTGTATTAGTGATATGAGTTTTTCGATGTATGTTTCACGGTTGGTATCAAGTTTTGGGCAGGCAATGATGAGTCGTTTTCCTCTGAGATATTGGTTGTGATAGTCGCCAAGGGAGTATCCGACGCAGTCTGCGGTGAGGAGGAGGTCAGCGTTTTTGAAGTAGGGTGCGTGGGGGTTGATAAGGTGGAATTGTATTGGCCATTGGCGGAGTTGTGATGGTGTAGAATCATGTGTGGTTGATGTTTCTGTATCTAGTAGCTCGTTGTTGGTTTGCGATCCTGGGCAGCTACAGGGTGTGGGTGTCTTTTCTTGTTGGGTTTGTTTTCTATCGATGTGTATGTTTTTTTCTTTGAGTATTTGTTGTGCTTGGTTGTAGAGATCATGTTCTCCATGTTCTTTGAGATGGGTGAGATGTGCTATGATGGTGTTGGTGCCTGCTTTGATGATGTTTTCCATGACTTGTCGTTCGTCATAGGGTTTTGCGTTTCGTTCTTCTATTTGTATGGCTCCTTCGGGACAGTGTCCGATGCAGGCACCAAGGCCGTCGCAGAAGAGGTCACTGATGAGGCGTGCTTTGTTGTCGATGATTTGTATGGCTCCTTCTGGGCATTTGGGGATGCAGAGTCCGCAGCCGGTACATTTTTTCTCGTTGATTATGATGATTTTTCTTTTGGGCATAGTGAACACTTTGTATCTTTTTAATACTAAATATATAATGTATAGTAAGGTATTTATAGTTGATAGTTTCTCAATGGATACTATGCATCAAGACTGTACCGTTTATAGAACTGTTGATTTCATATCAAAGAAATGGTCAATCATTATTTTATTAGAGTTGTATCGAGGAAACAAACAGGCAAAACGGTATTCAGAGATCAAGGTAAGTTTAGAGGATATCACCCCCAAGGTACTTTCTGCACGGTTGAAAGATCTTGAAAAAGAAGGATTGATCGTAAAGCATGTTGATGCTTCACAATTTCCAGTGAAAAGTGAATATAGTCTTACCAAGAGTGGGATGGATTTTATTTCGGTTATTCAGATGATAAAACAGTGGGGGTTAAAGTGGAAACCTCATCAAAAAATCTGTGAGCAAGCGAAT
>JAHJFH010000136.1 GCA_018824925.1 Thermoplasmatota archaeon | reverse complement strand
AACACGGCGCTGTTCTACATTTGGATTTTTAAGCACCGTATGAAGTGTTGTTATCAAGGGCATTTTCAGGTTGCGTAACAATGATAAGATATAACTGCCCGCTTTTCCGCCAAAAATGCCATATTCGAATTGGAGACAGACAATATCGAAGTCATTGAGATTCAAAAAGTCAGCGGCTGCCCTGTAGGTGTCGAGCTCCTGTTCCTTTATCTCCAAACGAACGCGTTCGGGGTATTGATAACCTTCTTCAATGTCGGTTATAGGAATTGCATAACATTGGACGCTGGGATTGCTCGATGCGAAAGACTCGCATAGGTCTGTCGTAAATGTGGCAATTCCACATCGACGAGGTAGGTAATTGCCGACGAATGCGACTTTCTTGATATTTTTCATAATGATCCCTTTAAGATATCAACATTCCTTTAAAATCGTCAGCCAAGCGACGCTTCGAAATCTCCGAATCGGGAGATGGCTGGCAAAATGGGTGCGTCATTTGTATTAAAAATAATTTCCGATTTGGGGATACGGGCACCCTAATTTTGTGCAACTTTGGATTGAGCGGGGCGTGTGTTCGGGTGATTGCTCCTCGTCCTAAAGGATTGCTCATTGTCATTCGCGACCCTCATTACGCTTTCCTCTTATATCTTTTTGGACGCTCCATAGGGGGGATGTATCCAAATTTGAGTCATGTACGCGTATATTAACAGATTCACTGTCAAACTTCATCATCTATTAAGAATTTTAAAACACCATTCCAGCATTTCGAGTTTTGATTAGTTTCCCCTACCAAAATCGTCTTCCAATCTCACCACGTCAGTCAACTGACTGGTAGAGAATTCTATAAAAGTACAATCCTTAATAGCTTTTATTCTATGGATTGTTTTAGGTGGGATTTCTATAACTGCCCCATCTTCTATTTTTAGTGGTTGAGAGATATATCTCGTTGTGTTGTCAACTTGGATTTTTGCAACTCCTTTGAGGAGATACAGGGTTTCTTGCTTCTTTTTATGATATTGTTTTGATAGACGAAATCCTTTATTTATATGGAGAATCTTTCCCGTGTAATTTTTATTCGTACATAGGATTAACTCATATCCCCAAGGCTTTTCTATTCTTTTTATCATTTTATCAACTCCAGTACGGTAATTCCTTTTTCTTTACATGAGCGTATATCTTTCGATATAGTTTTATATCATCCAACTCTTTCTGCTCTTTTAATTGCTCTCCTTGCTGTTGCTTGTTCCTCTCCCGAATCGTGGAAAGCAATATATTTTATTTTTTAAATCATAACTCATCTTTAATTGATTTATTAGAACTTCATCAAAATGAAGATTTCGATGAAATAAATGATTTTATGGATAGGAAAATAAGATCCCTTATCTTCAAATCAAAAAAAAATAGTAACATTGACAAATATTAGCACAAAATATGAGTTCTAAATATCTCTTTTCTTCTCCTGTTGATTATATAAAGGATGTCGGGGGCGAACATGAAGCCCAGGGGTTCATAGTTTCTAACTAATCAATCGTAACTGAAACGTTATTTGAACATGAATTTACCGATAAATTAATGCTCCCGTCGGGATTCGAACCCGAGTCACCAGCTCGAAAGGCTGGAATGATTGGCCGGACTACACTACGGGAGCTTATCAGATTTACAGGCAGCCCTGAGCGGATTCGAACCGCTGTCACTGGCTCCAAAGGCCAGAATGTTAACCGCTACACCACAGGGCCATTACCATTAAAATCAGCGCACTGGATTGCAATAATGCTATTTAGAACTTTGGTTGAAAATTTATAGGATGTACTCTTAGGTATTCACTGATATCTTCATAATAAGATCCAATACAATCTGAGCAGTGAGAGCCACATCCGTCCAATTAAAATATTTCAAGACATCTCCCTCAGAATGATGGAGGCCATCTCGATGATGATAATACCAGTTTAATCCCTTTAAAAAACATATTGTTTTTGTAGTATGTCGATATCGGGCAAATGGTTGATCATTACTCGGGGCTCCAAAGGGCATATGAAATGTTCGCACCCCTTTTTGATGCGTGACGTTACTATAATCATAGAATTCTGTTATATTTTTTACTGTTGCAAGAAGGTCTTTATTATTGCTTAATAACTCAAGATATAACGGAGGGTCGGTTTGTGTAAATCCAAGTTGATTTAAATCAACGACATACACAATATTCTCTTTTTTATTGGTGGCTTCGTAATGATATGCTCCGCGAAATCCATATTCCTCACCACTGAATCCTATGAATTTGATGGTATAGAGTGGCGTGATATTATGATCTGCGAAAAATTTGGCTATGCTCATAACAATAGCCATTCCTATCGCAGAATCTGCGGCTCCTTGCGTCCATACGGAGTCGTAGAGACTGTCCACGATAATAGTTTTTGAAGGATCGGTCCCATTGAGTTGCCCTATAACATTATAGCTTTCAACGGAAGTATTGAGTTCCTGGTATAGTCTGTATGATATTTGGCTTGTATTGAGGTTGGCTATAAGGTTTCGTCCCTCAGTTCCATTTATAAATATAACGGGGAGATTCCAGTCGCTTGAATAATCCATGTTATGGGTGTGGTTATTGAAATCGTAGCGGATAAGCCCTTGGCAATGAGGGAGGAATCGGTACCAGATACTTATTTCAATAAGATATCGTAGCCAGGACCAGAAAAGTACAGGGTCACTATATGGGCTGAAGATTTTTCCTAGGAATTGTTTCATAGGTGGTGGTGAGAGTGTGGGGTTATAGCTATCATCTTCTGTGATGAAAACAAAATCTTTGGAATATTGGTTCCGAACAAGGAGATAATCAAAAGGGTTAGCAAACCGTGGTTTTTGGATAACTGATAGATTTTGTAACAGAACTGAATAATTAATATCCGTTGGATTATTTCGTGGTCCATTAACCGTATGTGATATATAGCAATCAGCAAGATGTCCGGGGTCGGTATCGTTGTAATGTATTTTTAGCTGATAATCAAGGATTTCATATTTGTATATAAGATCTGGATGTTTTGGTATGCTAGTTAGTGGTTCATAATAGGCATAAAGACCAAGGGCACTCATATTGTCTTTAAGTATCTCTGCGGCTTTATGTTCGCCTTTTGTACCAAATGATCGACTTTTGGCGATTTCACCATGTTCTTCATCATATTCAGTGAAAATAATGTTGCTTAATGCAGCGGTGAGATTATAGATATACTCTATGTCAATGTTATTGCATGGATGATACTCAGTTTTGATAGTTTGGGCGGTTGTTGTTGAGATATTAAGTGGGAGTATTAGGATTATGAGAATAATGCTGATTCCTCGTTTAGTTCTGAGTGTTGTTTTCATTTTATCAACAATTCTACAATTTTTTTTGTATGATATATTGAAAATTATTATGGTTTAGGCTATAAATATTGTGTTAAAATATTGGAAGAATAGTGGTATTTAGATGAATTTTTGTTGTATTGTTATGCTGATTGTTTTTCTTGCTGAATGATTTTTGCCCATGTGTCTCGTAAAGTAACCGTTCGGTTGATAACAAGATGTTTTGGTTTGGTATCGGGGTCAATACAGAAATACCCAAGGCGTTCAAATTGGAATCGATTAAACGGTTTCAAAGTTTGAATAGTGGGTTCAACCTTGCAGTTTTTAAGTATTTCCAGGGACTGTTCATTAAGAAATTCTTTGAAATCATGGCCTTTTTTACCAGCGGGATCTGGTATATTAAATAAACGATCATAGAGGTGAACTTCTGCATCGATAGCGTGGGGCGCTGATACCCAATGAATTGTTGATTTTACCTTTCGACCATCTGGAGCATATCCTCCCTTGGTATCTGGATCATAGGTACAATGAAGTTCAACAATGTCAGCACCGTTTTTAATGACTTTTTCACAGGTGATAAAATAGGAGTAACGAAAACGGACTTCACGACCGGGTGTAAGTCGAAAAAACTTTTTTGGTGGGTCTTCCATGAAATCATCATGTTCGATATAGAGTTCTTTGGAGAATGGTATCATTCTTGTACCCGCGGATGGGTTTTCTGGGTTATTTATTGCTTCTAACTGTTCTTCTTGATCATCGGGATAATTGGTGATAATGACCTTAAGTGGATTAAGGACGCCCATGTATCGTGAAGCAGATTTATTTAACTCGTCTCGGACACAGTGTTCGAGAAATTCATAATCAACGGTGGAGTTGACTTTTCCCACACCAATACGCTTACAGAAGGTCCGTATTGATTCTGGTGAATATCCCCGTCGTTGCATACCACTGATTGTGGGTAATCGTGGGTCGTCCCATCCATTGACATATCCATCATTGACTAATTGCAGGAGCATACGTTTACTCATAATGGTATATGAGAGATTCAAACGAGCAAACTCGATCTGTTGGGGATGATATACTTTCAGTTGATCTAAAAACCAGTCATAGAGGGGTCGATGATTCTCAAATTCCAGGGTGCAGATAGAATGGGTGATTCCTTCAATGGAATCCTCCAGGCCATGGGCCCAATCATACATGGGGTAGATACACCATTTATCTTTAGTGTTATGATGGGTTGCGTGGAGAACCCGGTACATAATAGGGTCTCGCATGTTAAGATTCGGAAGGGCCATATCTATTTTTGCTCGAAGTACCTTTTCACCATCAGCACATTTTCCTGCTTTCATGGCTTCAAGGAGCTGGAGATTTTCTTCAATAGATCGTTCTCGGTAGGGGCTGTTTTTTCCTGGTGTTGTTAAGGTTCCTCGGTACTCACTGATTATATCAGGGGGTAAATCATCAACATAAGCTTGACCTTGCTTCACGAGTTGTACTGCGTAATCATACATTTGATCAAAATAATCTGAGGCAAAAAACAAACGATCCTCCCAATTAAATCCTAGCCAAGTAACATTATTCTTAATGGATTCAACATATTCTTGTTCTTCTTTTGTTGGGTTGGTATCATCAAATCGAAGGTTACACAGTCCACGATATTCCTCTGCGATACCAAAATTCAGGCAAATAGATTTTGCATGCCCGATATGAAGATATCCATTTGGCTCAGGTGGAAACCGTGTGTGCACTCTTCCTTGATATTTATTTGTATGCAGATCCTCATCAATGATTTCACGAATAAAATCTTTTGATTCCGGTTCAGTTGTACCCATTTTTCCTCACACCCACACCCATATAACGTATTATTGGGTTGGAACAGCCCCGCCCAGATTCGAACTGGGGTCTAGAGATCCAGAGTCTCTTATGTTAACCGCTACATTACGGGGCTACATTAATTTTTACCATATTAAATATGTCCTGCTGCAATATGATATCATTATATAACTTTTATTTTATCTAATAATATTTCCACGAAAAAAACAGAGGGATTTACTCATATTATTCTTTAAATATTCTAATGTATTATGCTATGTATTACCTCTTTATGTTAATATACCTAGTGATTATCTTATGAATATTCATCAGTTTTGAAACCCGTATAAAAATAGAGTAATTCATTAAAAAACAGCCATCCTTTAAATAATATTGAAACCATCACATTTTTTGTCGATGAATTGTGGAATTTGATTCGCTCTTAACCAGAGTAGCCCAAGGGTTAATCACCCAAAAATTTTCTATCGCTACAGCGGAATCCTGTACCGGAGGCCTTCTAGCACATTATCTCACGAGTATATCTGGAAGCTCAACTTATTTTGAACGAGGAATTGTATCCTATAGTAACACGGCAAAACAGGAACTTCTTGGAGTAAAAAAACAACTCTTGAAAAATATGGTGCGGTCAGCAAACACACTGCTAAAGAAATGGCTATCGGCATACGAACCAAAGCAAAGACCAATGTCGGTATTTCAACCACCGGTATCGCTGGCCCAACAGGGGGAACAGCTGAAAAACCAGTTGGACTGGTCTTTATTGGGATTGCTACACCCACAGGAAATCTGGTTGCTCGTCATCAATTTACGGGTGATCGGTTGGAAATTAAAAAACAGACTTGCTACGCAGCTCTTCAACTATTACTTACAGCTATCACAAAAAAAGATAGGTGAATATTATGCATCTTATCGATGGTTCATATGGAGAGGGAGGGGGCCAAATTCTCCGTTATGCCACTGCATTATCTACCTGCACCCAAAAACCTATTCACCTTACAAATATTCGTGCGAAACGATCAATACCTGGGTTACGACCGCAACATTTCGCGGCAATATCCATCCTGCAATCATTATGTAATGCGGATACAACTGGTCTTGCCGTTGGATCTGAAGAGATCACATACGTACCCAAGAAAATTGATGGTACTTCGACGAAATATGATATCGGTACTGCTGGGAGTTTAACGCTTGTATATCAAGCAATCCTCCTTGCGTTATATAACCTACAAAATCCAATCCAAATAGAACTAACAGGTGGTACCGATGTTCGGTGGTCACCCTCATGGGATTATTTTGAAAAAGTTTTTCTAACAACACTTAAAAAACTTGGTATTACCACAAAAACGAAAATTCTACAGAGAGGCTATTATCCTCAAGGTGGAGGAGTTACACAATTATCCATCATGCCACCGACTCACCTTCATCCAATAGAGTGGGCTTCTGAACCTCGCTATCCGACGATAGAAGGCACTATTCATATTGCTAATCTTCCTGATCAAATAGCGACACGAATACAACATGCCGTGATTAAATACGCGGTTAAACATGATCTAAATGCCTCAGTACAAACGAATCGGTCTACCGCATTGTCACCCGGTGTATGTATTAGTTTATGGGCGATCTCTAACACCGGTATCCTTGGGGTATCACATCTTGGTGAAAAAGGGATTAGTGCAGAAACAGTCGGCACGGGGGCTATAACAAAACTTCATCGTATGATATCACATGGTGCAACAGTTGATAATCAGTTATTTGATCAGATTCTTCCCTATATGGCATTACAAGAAAAACCTTCACGCTGCCGGGTTGAAAATATTAATGAACATGCAAAAACAACAATATGGCTCTTACAACAATTTTTTGATATAAAGATAGAATTTTCCAGTCAAGAATCATTTGTTGATGTGATGATAAAAAGAAACAAAACTATATGAATAATTAATTGATTTGTATTTGTACCTGTTTATGCAATGGGATGCATGTAACGTGATGCTATATGTCTACTCAGAGTTCTTGTTATGTAGCTTCAGCTCCAAATAATACTGCTGAAGATAAATATCAAACCCTTTTTGAAAATGTCCAAGGCGCTGCCTTTCTCACAACCTATGCCGGTAAGATATTGGAGGCCAATCAACGCTCCTGTGATCTTTTAGGGTATACCTGGGATGAATTAATGCAGGACCATCTGAAAAAGTTTTTTCCCCAAAATATTGACTGGGTTGATATTCAGGATGAAATCGCATCTCGAGGTGGAATAAACCTTGAAGCAGATGCTTTACGAAAAGATGGATCAAGGGTACCCGTTGAAGTATCGGCATCATTATTTCAACTGCAGAAACAACCAGTAATGTTTGTGCTAATCCGAGATATTACTGAGCGGAAAAATGCTGAACATAAACTACGGGAAAATGAGGCAAAATATCGAGGATTATTTGAGTATGCAACCGATGGAATCTGTGTTTTAGATGCCCATGGAACCATTGTGGATGTAAATAGTAAGTTAATTGATATGATTGGTTTTTCAAAAAAGGAATTATGTGGGCAGAATCTATTTAATATCGAGTTATTAACAGGTAGTTCTCTTCCAGTGGTTCTGCAGGAATTTGAACAACTTCTTTCTCAGAAAACCTCGAAGATCCTTTCATCAGAAATCCGAACTAAAACGGGGATTATTCTTGAGGTTGAGATTAGTTCATTTTTTTTAGTACGAAAAAATAATGATTTTGATAATTTTGTTCTGCTTATTCGTGATGTCACCGAAAGAAATGAAATTACGGTTCATCAACGACATGAGCATGAGATTCTGAGAATGTTGTTAGATAATATCCCTGATTCTGTTTATTTTAAGGATGAACATAATCGGTTTACAATGGTAAATCAAGCAAAGGCTATTCATTCCAATGTTAAACCTGGTGATATGGTGGGTAAGACTGATTTTGATTTCATGGAACATGAGGAGGCGACTCGGTCATTTCATGATGATACCATGATTATGCAATCTGGACAAGCGATTATCAGTAAGACTGAACGGCATGTCTTATCTAATGGTTTGGTGAAATGGACATCGGTCACAAAAATACCACATTTTAATGCTGAGGGGGAAATTATTGGGACGATGGGGATTTCTCGTGATATCACGGATGTTCAACAAGCTAAAGAAGATCTTGAACGGTCTGAATCACGGTATCGTGCAGTGTTTGAAAATCAATCGGTTGCTATTGCGATGACTGATGAACAAGGGCGGATTATTTCCTGGAATTCTCGGGTAGAAGAATTGTTACAGATGGTGAAAAATGATTTGCAATTTCGGGCAGTTCATACCTTGTTTCCGCATGATTCATGGGAAAAATATGTCCAGGATCTTGATAGATTGGATGTTGAGAGAGGAATACCGTATGAGACGCAGATACAGCGTTCTGATAGTAGTCACTGTGATGTTGAGGTTACGCAAAAGAAATTGTATGACTCTACGCATCGATTTCTGGGTACAACCTGGATTTTTTCTGATATTTCAAAACAAAAGATTGCTGAGGCTGAGATGCGATCGCAGCATATGTTATTGATGGCGCTTATGGATACAATTCCAGATTCGATATATTTTAAGGATACACAGCATCGCTTTGTATTGGTAAATAAAGCTAAAGCGTTGCATTGGAATACAACTCCGAAGAAGATGTTAGGAAAAACTGATTTTGATTTTTTACCGGAGGATCAAGCTCGTAAGGCTTTTGAGGATGATAATACGGTGTTGTGTGAGGGTAAGCTAATCGTGAATAAAATTGAACGTATTAGTGATGCAAATGGTGTTGATCGGTGGTTTTCTGTTACGAAGGTGCCACGGTTTGATAAATCTGGTCGTGTTATTGGGACATTGGGTATCTCTCGTGATGTAACGCAATTTATGCGGCAGCAACCTGAACAGGAATAATTATTTTTT
>JAHJFH010000135.1 GCA_018824925.1 Thermoplasmatota archaeon | reverse complement strand
GTGCCGGACAATCATTGCAACGCAAAAGGATATGGAGTAATGGCAATGAATATATTCAATAAAATTAAAGAAGAAAGAATACTCGAGTTGAATGAATAATAAAAAAATATACCTAGATAACGCAGCAACAAGCAAACTCGACCCTGAAACGAGAAAAGGGATGTTATTATGTCAAGATTTGGAAATGATGAATGCTTCTTCCCCTCATAAATTAGGCGTAAAGGCAGCAAAGGCAATTGAAAAAGCAAGAACAATTATTGCTCAGAAGACTAACGCATATCCCAAGGAAATCATTTTTACTTCTGGCGGGACTGAATCTAATAATCTTGCAATTAAAGGGATTGCGTTTGCGAATATTAAGAAAGGTAATCACATAATTACCTCAAAAATAGAGCATCCCAGCGTCTTAGAGGCAACGAAATGGCTAAAAAAGCATGGGTTTGAGATTACTTATCTCCCAGTTGATAAAGAAGGTTTTGTTGATTCAATTTATCTTGAAAGAGCAATCAAGAAAGAAACAATCCTTGTTTCTGTAATTCATGGCAATAACGAAATTGGCACAATCGAACCTATTTATGAAATTGGCTCAATCTGCAGGAAAAGAGGGGTCTATTTTCATATTGATGCTTGCCAGAGTTTCACAAAAACAGATTTAGATGTTAAAAAATACAACCTCGATTTAGTAACATTAAACGCTCATAAGATTCATGGTCCCAAAGGAGTTGGTGCCTTATATATAAGAGAGGGGGTGCGATTCGATCCGCTTTTACATGGTGGCGGCCAGGAGCGTGGTTTTCGCTCCGGGACATATAACACAGAGGGAATTGTAGGTTTCGGAAGAGCAGTAGAGATTGCAGATGAAGGCGATATAAAACAGATGGCCAAGTTAAGAGATTATTTTATTCAAAAAGTGCAAGATAGCGTTATGGGCGTAACCTTAAATGGCCCCAGAGATAATAGGCTTTGTAATAATATAAATTTGAGATTTAATTCCGTTAGCGGGCAGAAGCTGACAAGAGAATTAAGCGAGAGAAATATATTTGTTTCAGCAGGATCAGCATGCCTATCTACTAAATTAATTCCTAGCCATGTTTTACTCGCTATAGGGTTAAAGCCTGAACTGGCTGAGGGAGGGGTGCGTTTTAGTTTGAGTAAGTTTACTACAATCAAGGAGTTGAATCTTGTAGTAGAAAATATAATAGAAATCGTTCAAAAAGAAAGAGGTGTTTCATGCCCCGAATGAAGCCAGAGGAAATACTGAATTTGGCAGGAGTCGCTTGCCCTCAAAATTCAGCGATAGCATTATTAAAACTAGAAGGAATAAAAACCGGCTCTATGCTTGAAATTATCATCGATGACGGCGAACCTATAAAAAATGTCCCCATTTCCATTAAAGACGAGGGGCATGAAATTATGAGTATAGCGAGGGTACATAAAGCATGGAAAATATTAGTTAGAAAGCTGTAAATATCGGGGGTAAAAGATGATATGCAGGAGATGTGTGTTGCCGGAAACGAAGCCGGAGATCTGGCTTAATAAAGATGGGATTTGCAATGTATGCCTGGAATATGAAAAAGCAAAACAATCGATTGCCAAGTCTTTGGAGACTGATTTTATTAAAATATTGAATCAATACAAAGGTAAGGGCGAATATGATTGTTTAGTGATGTGCAGCGGGGGAAAAGACAGCACCGCTTCTTTGTATTATATGAAGAGGAGATACAAACTAAATCCCCTTGCTTTTACATTTGATCATGGATTTGAGACCGAAGATGCGTTGGAGAATATTCGAAATGCGGTAGAAATATTAGAAGTGGATTTCTTATTTTTTAAATCTGACTTTATGAAAGATATGTTTTCGAAAATCCTTAAGACAAAATCCAAAGCTGTTATATGCCATCTTTGTTCAATCTGGTATATGGATCTTACCTTCAAGATGGCGGCTAGATTTAACACCCCCATAATTATTGCGGGGTGGACTAAAGGTCAGTCTACAAAGCAACCGTTAATGTCCAGATGCGGTTGCGGCATAAATCAATCAGAGTTCGTTTCTATGGCTAGGGCAACAGAAGAGTTTTTAGAGAAGCATGTTCGAACTGATCCTAAATATAAGAATTTTCCAAAAAGCATGGAAGAGGTATTAACAAGAGCGCAAAAGATACATAAATGTCTTGTTTTGTCTCCGCACTGGTTTTTGCCATACGGTTCGGATGTTTATGTAGAGACAATAAAAAATGAACTGAAATGGAAATTACCAAAGCTAAGTTATCCGGCAAATTCAACCAACTGTTACTTGAATTTTATTTCTGTTTATAATGCAATGAAATATTATGGGTATACACATTATCATGTCGAGATGAGTAAGCTTATTCGGGAAGGGCTGTTGACAAGAGAAGAGGCATTAAAAAGTTTGGAAGCCAATTTTTCTAAGGAATTATTAAATTCAATTGCTGCAAAATTAGATTATCAATTTGGCGAATAATAGCCAATAGGGCACCATATTAAAATAATTTTATTATAGTGACAAGACAAAGCATGGTGGTAAAATATATATAAGTTAAAATAAGGAGGTGTATATGAAACCCAGAGTCTTGTTATCGGTAGTTATTAGCATATTTATTTTTTCAAGTGGAGCTATCTGTGCTTCAAATGACACGGCAAGCGATTTATTAAAAGTTGGTTATGAAAAAATTGCCAAAAACGATCTCGAAGCCGCTATAGAGAATTTCAACGAAGCCATCTCGATTGACCCGAAAAATCCACAAGCTTATGCCGGGTTAGGTAATGTTTATGCTCGAAAAGGCGACACCGAAGCCGCTATAGAGAATTTCAACAAAGCCATATCGATTGACCCGAAAAATTCACAAGCTTATGCCGGGTTAGGTAATGTTTATGCTCGAAAAGGCGACATCGAAGCCGCTATAGAGAATTTCAACGAAGCCATATCGATTGACCCGAAAAAATCACAAGCTTATGCCGG
>JAHJFH010000134.1 GCA_018824925.1 Thermoplasmatota archaeon | reverse complement strand
GTAGTCGCGAAAAACTCACTGAACTCCAAAGCAAAGTCGAAAACGCCCTGAACCTCTCTGGCAAAGCCACCTAGGCCACCATGAAAACAAAAACCATCACCATTACATCCACCCATACAACCCACCCCTTCTGCATACTAGCTCTACTTCTAGGCATTATTCTTTTCATAATCTATATATTCGATAGCATTACTCATCTGCTCAACCTATCAGAATCAATACAAGGTATCCTTCTCGCCTTTGCCATCATAACCCTTGGGATAGGCATTATACTCTATTTCTTCTCATACCTTTTTGCAAAACTCTCCACAATCGCTTCAGAAATTGATCAAGAATGTGAACTCAGCCAAAACGAAGAAGATACCTCTGAAGCACCCATTCCATAAAATTCTTATTTTCCAAACCGTCGTTTTCGCTGCTGATACGTCCGAACCGCCTTTAAAAAATCTCGCTTCTGAAACGCCGGCCAATATACATCAGAAAAATACAACTCAGAATAAGCTAACTGCCATAACAAAAAATTTGAAATCCTTTCTTCACCCGACGTCCGTAAAATCAAATCAGGATCTGGCAACCCATTCGTATACATATACGTTGACACAGTTGACGGCGAGATTTCATCAAGATTCAAATCACCCAGTTTCACATCCTCAGCAATACGTTTAATCGCCTGCACAATTTCCTCACGACCCCCATATGCTAAAGCAATATTGAAATAATATTTATCATACTCCTCTGTTAAATCCATAATATTTGTAGCTGACTCACGAATATCCATAGGTAATGCATCCAATTGGCCAATAACCCGAACCCGTACCCTATTTTTATGAATCCGAGAATCCTTTTGCGCCCGATCTAACTCAGTATTGCAAAGCTGCATCAGGGTCTGAACCTCTGAGTTTGATCGATTAAAATTCTCTGTAGAAAATGCATATACCGTCAACACCTTTACCCCCAATTCAAAACACCAATCCAACACATTCTCAATACGATCTTTTCCCAAAAAATGCCCCTGTTCTAGTGGTAAACCCAGTGCATTTGCAAATCGTCGATTTCCATCCATTATAATCGCAATATGCTCAGGGACCTCATCTCGTTTTATTTCCTCCTTAAGCTTCAAATTTCGAAAATCATTGATTTTATCTGAAATAAAACGATAGAGATTTGACTGGTAAAACGCAGTTACTATTCGTCGACCTAACGAACTTTTTAACGCGAAATCTTCGAAATCAGCGATTTTCTTATTCGCCAATGATTTTAATGACGGCTTTATCTGAGATATCGGACCAACACCCATATATTCATTTACATAGCAGTATATAAAAATTTCATAAGAATAAAATATTCATAAAAAAAGAGAAAAGGGTGGGTTTAGAAAACCCGTTTTTTATATAAAATCCCTAGGATAAGTGCTACAACGAGTATTGCTACTACCAAGGCGATATACATAGTGGGCATCGGAGCCCCTGATGATGTGGTTTTTGATGTCGCACCAATAGCAAACGATGATAGACCTGGTGATACTGCTTTGAAATAGGAGTGGTGTGTGTCATCTGAAATATGTGATGTTTCAAGTTCATACCAGGCCCCCTCAGTATAGCGAAGTAATAGGACATCTGCTTGAGTGATACCATGATCGCTGAACCAACTACGTGGTATTTTAAACGAGATTGATAGCGATGCTATAGCCTCTTGTGTAACATACTCATCTTCAGTTGTTGCCTCAATTTCTAGATAGGAATATATGATTGTGGCTGCGGGTATTTCTGCTGTTTCTTCTGGCTTGTTCTTTATTGTTGAAATTATGATTTTTACGTCACTGAGATTTTCCTTTGTGACCAGATCAATAGTGCTTATGCTACTGGTACCTGCATCTTGTGGAGTTATCGCAACGGTTTTTCCTGCTGTGACATTTCCGAGGGTTTCCTCAGCGATACTGTCTGCTTGTTCGATGGTAAATTTCCAGAATTTGGTATTTGTGTTTCCAAGGGTATCGGCAACGGTAAGGGATAGGTGATGGGTGCTATATGAAAGCATAGTACTGGGTGTATAACCTACTGAGGTGGTTGTGCGTGTTGACCAGCTGGTAATATCAATGTCATCGATGCTGAATTGGACGCTGGTGATGTCAATACCATTTGGATCTGCATATTTTACCTTAATAGTGGGTGTTGTATCATATATGGTGGTTGATGGAAGTGGTTTTATAATCGTTATTGTGGGTCCTTGGGCATCTACAACCGTGAAACTGTAGGTTGCTGATATGGTAGTCTGTGATGCATTGTCCATTGCTTTTACATAGTAACTTATGTGTAATCCATCTGAGAAGGGTCCAATTTCTGCAAAGTAAATATCATTGTTTAGTAACCGCATCGTGGTAGCATGGTCGCTTCCATCATTATAATATAGTTTTGTTGAACTGAGGGTATTATCATCTGTTATTGTTGCATAGATACTGACATAGTCTTGATAGGTAATTGTAGTTGGTTCGTGATAAATATCTGTGATTTCTGGTGCAGTATCTGGAGTTGATGTGGGTGGTATTTCTGGTGGTAGTCCTCCACCACCTCCTCCGCCACCACCTCCAGATGAGGCGGCTGATGTGGTGAAGGTATCATCTATTGTGGTATTGCTATTTCCGGCTTGATCATAGACGATGATTGTGTAATGATATGTTGTGGATGATGTAAGACTTGATAATGCAAGAGCATGACTGGTGGTAAATGTTGTCTGTGTTGCCGTTGATCCGTAACTTGTTGTTGCTCCATATTGAATAGTTGCATTGGTGGCTTCATTGGTTGTCCATGAAAGTGTTGCTGAACTACTCGTGATACTTCCCTCACTAATTGTTGAGAGAGCAGGGGCTGTGTTATCAATGTTTATGGAGATGTTATGCCAATTTCGGATACCAGCAACACTTTTTACAGCAAGGGAGAGATAATAGGTCCCATCATCTAATGTGCTGGTATTGAGGTTTCCAAGTATACCACTCGATACTTCTGTTGATGATGATGTTATACTGGTCCATGAATTTTGATCAGCTGAATAATTCAACCAATAACCTGTTATGCTTCCTCCAGAATCTTCAGCGGTTCCAGTAATTGTAATCATTCCTCTGATGTAGGCATCCTGTGTTGGTGAGGAGATTGTCGCTGTAGGAACTCCTGCAGCAATCGTGGTTGATGTATCACCATCGTTGGTATAGGCTGTTTCAACATTTCCAGCAACATCGGTTGCTATTGATCTGAATGCATAGGTGTATCCGTTTGCTGCATTAGTATAGCTTTGTGTTCCTGAACTATTTTGGCCAGTTAACCATGATGTCCATGAGCCAGTGCCATTTTTCACCTGAATTGCCACTGATTGTATACCACTTGTAGTATCGGTACTAGTCCAGGAAATATTAACGGGACTTGAACTATAGCTTGATAATGCTGTTACACTTGATGTGGGTCGTACTGTATCGATATTGAAGTTAACGGTATGGATATTCTCGTTATTTGTTGCGTTGTCACGGCTGAAATATTTCAGGGTTCGTATTCCTTCTGTTGTAAAGAAAATAGGAGTCTGATATTGAGTTGATGATATTGTTGGTGTTGCTCCATTTTTAGTATAATATGTCGCTAATATACCACTTACCGAATCAGTAGGTGTTAGTGTTACCGTAACTGTTGTGTTTTGCCAGCCACTCGGCGCATCATCAATTGTTGTGGGTGCAGTAGTATCAACTTTGAGTGTTTTAGTATGAATTCCT
>JAHJFH010000133.1 GCA_018824925.1 Thermoplasmatota archaeon | reverse complement strand
CAGCAACGCACCCACAATACCTGCTAAAACATCACCGGTACCGCCCACCGTCATAGCCTCATTATGTGTTGTATTAATTTTTATCTGTTTCCCATCACTTATTATATCAGTCGGTCCCTTTAAAAGAATCGTTATATGATGCTGTTTTGCCCATGTAGCAACTAGCTTTTTACAGGCCTCAATATCTTTTGGAAGTGCTGTTCCGGTTAGTCGCTCAAACTCTCCAGCATGCGGTGTTATAACCATTATTGGATTTTGTAACCGTTCTGCTATTTCAGCCACTGCACCAATTGCATCAGCATCAACCACAATCGGTTTTTTCATCAGCACTGTAGCCTTAATAATATCCTGTACCGCTTTCTTGGTTTCAACAGCCGTACCCAATCCTGGGCCAATTATCAAACATGTGATAGAGGGTAATAAATTCTGAACAATACTCATATCAGCAACCGTAAGTATTTTATTGGTTAATGGATGCATAATAAAATTTGGAGAAAACCCTGCGATGACATCAGCACTAGATTTTGGGGTTGCTATATGTACCAAATCTGTTCCGGTTCGATGCGCAGCCATACCAGTAAGAGCGGGCGCCCCAAAATATGGACCGCCACCAACAATGAGTACCACCCCGTTGTCCCGTTTGTGAGACGTGGGTTTTGAACGCGGGTAATATACCGCTAATTCCCCAGGACCAACCTGCTTTTCTACTGCTTTTGGAATCCCGATATCAACCACTTTTATTTTTCCACTATTATCTTGATTCATGCCATCTTTCATCGCATGAAACGTAACCGTATGATCTGGTTTGATTGCTACATGTGTCCCGATCCCTGAAGGAACATCAATAGATATAATCAAGGCATGACTAGCCTTTTGCACTAATTGTACTACCTGATCATATGGGTATCGTAACTCCCCAGTAACCCCGATACCAAGCAGTGCATCAATAATAATCTCATGATGAGCAAGAACCGTAGGTAATGTGTTTAAATCTTTCAGCGTCAAAATCTTAACTGTTGAATGGGTTAATCGATAGTAATTCGATCGCGCAATCGAGGTACGAATATCCTGTTCATCACCTAAAAGCAATACCGTAACCGGAAATTTTACAGATAAATGTCGAGCAGCTACAAATCCATCTCCACCATTATTTCCCAAACCACAAATCACCAATACATGCTGCTTACCTGGTTTCACAAGATGAGACACATATGCAGCTACACCTTTCCCTGCATTCTCCATTAACTGAATCGTGGGCATCCCAAAAAATGCCGCATTTTTATCTAAAACCCTTATTTCATCAGCAGAAACCATATAACATACCAGAACACAAACGATTCTATTAAAAATTTTCATACCAAAGCCTATTAAAATACAAAACCATACCACATTCAGTACATACCAGAAGGTAATTTCTTATGATGCCCGGAAAAATGAATCCCCGGCAACTCCAACAAATGATGAAACGCTTTGGCATCAACATAAAAACCGTTGAAAACGTTGAAAAAGTCCTGATACAAACCGACACGAAAGAATATATATTTAATGATGCTGAAGTCACCATTATGGATGCACAAGGACAAAAAACCTTCCAAATCGCAGGGAATCCTGTGATTCGAAACCGAGAGGACGACAAGATCAGCGAAGACATCCAACTTATTATGGATCAAACCGGTAAAACAGAAAAAGAAGCACGAGACGCCCTCACCACAACCAATGGCGATATCGCAGAAGCCATCCTACGATTAACCGAAGAATAAAACAGATATAATACCAATAATCTGGTTCCCAGGCAAACACCATGACATGGAACAACGCCGTAACCACCACTAAAAACGGCTGTACCATATCCCTCCACGTCATACCAAATTCTGAACAACCACAATTCCCCGGACCCTATAACCCCTGGCGAAACACCATCGATATCACAATAACAGCTAACCTTCACCACAACCAGGGCAACCAAGAAATCATAATCACCCTCGCACACTTTTTCAGCCTCAACACCCAAAACATCACCATAATAAAAGGCCAAAAAAACCGGAATAAAACCATCCAACTCACCACCATCACCAAGGAAAAAATCCTACAACGCCTCAAGGATGCATACCATGAATTATAAAAAAACACTTGAGGATCTCCAAAAATTATTAGATGAACTCATCACAGAAAATCATCACATCTCCATCATTGTTGAAGGTACCAAAGACAAAACAGCACTTCAACAACTCGGTATCACCGGAAGTATCATAACCATCAACAAAGGACAATCACTCACCAATTTCTGTGACCAACTCACCCAACACTACCATCACCTAATCCTTCTCACAGATTGGGATCGCAAAGGAGGACATATCCTAAGAATACTCAGAAAAAACCTTGAGGGACGCATAACTATGAACCTCGAATATCGTCGTGCAATCGCCCAACTATCCCTGATCAGAACCGTTGAGGGTCTTCCCTCATATCTAAACACCCTAAAAACCAAAGTCCTTGAAGAAAAAAGCCAATAGATAGTTTCACCCACCAATTAAATAGCTATATAAACCAACTCTACCCATAAGCACCATTGTGCATACTTATCCACAAACCATGCCATCCCACCAATCACACAAACCCCAAACCTCCCCACTCTGCGCCCTATGTCGTGGCACAAAAATGCTTTGTGGAAAAACACGATGCCCCGTAATCGTTCGGTTCCATGCATATAGCAAAGTTAAACCATTCATTAATAGCCTTCACATAGGAGGTTCCTCACCACCCAGCGTATTTGTAGGTCGTATTGGCTACCCTAAAGTATCCATTGGACCAATGATTCCCCCAACAATGGGTAACACTGCGATTATTGATTCACCTGAGCATTGGCTTGATAAAAGCCTTGATGAAATCGTAAATTTCCGTTCACAACTCATTCGAGGAAAATACACCATCGATGTCCATGATGTAGAATCCTCAAATAATATTGTGGAGTTCACCAGAGAACTTGCGTTAGCAAAAAATCCTGTGTATACTGAGGCACATTTTTCAAAAAAACCCCATGGACGAATTGTGTTTTATGATGAAATCCAACCCCATGGGCCAAGCGCTCCCCTCAGTGCGCTAGATATTACTAATCCAAAATATGATCAACACATCGAAAAAGCATATTATGATACCGATCTAAAATCACGTGACGCTATTTATCAACTCTATATAAGCAATGTTCCGGTTTCTAAAATACAACGTGCCTTTAGTATTGGAGCATTTGGTATCAATAAATATCGACGGTTTGTGCCAACACGCTGGTCTATCACAGCCGTAGACTCAACCCTTGGAAAAACCCTGTTAGAAAATACCAAAACATACCCCTGGATATCCGATGTTCGTGTGTATTATCACGAACAATATGATAACCGCTGGATCATCCTTATGATACCATCAGAATGGCAATATGAACTCATAGAAGCATGGTACCCCAACACCACCTGGAACCCTTATGGGAACACTATTTCTATATTCAATAGCTATGAATTCTACAACGGACGTACCACCTACGCAGAGATCGGTGGCTGTTACTATGCAGCCCGACTGGCGGTAAATGAAGTCCTCACCAAAGAACGAAAACAAGCAGCCATCGCCATCCTTAGAGAAGCCCACCCAGGCTACATTATGCCTATGGGCGTATGGAACGTACGAGAAAGCGTTCGAAAAACCCTCACCATACCATATCAAAAATTTGATACCACTAACCAAGCCCTCACCTATATTAGTGAAAAAATGGATATTCCCATTGAACGATGGATCCATAATAGTGCCGTGATAAAAAACCATCTCTATCAACGACGATTAGAAGATTTCTTCATAAAACCATGTATATAAAAGAAATAATCTGCAAAACCGCGTTATCTCCCTCACGCTTACCAGGATTAGAGTATTCACTTAACCCCTATCGAGGATGTAGTCACCAATGTATCTATTGCTATGTCCCTGCAATTCTCCGTATATCCTATACGGAATGGCATTCTACCCTTGCTGTAAAAAAAAATATTCCCCTTGTTCTTGCACAGGAACTCAAACGAAAAAAACCTGGTGTCATTGGCATATCAACCGTAACTGATCCGTACCAACCCATTGAAGAAAAATATCATCTCACACAATATTGTCTGAAACAGGCATTACAATATGATTTTCCAATCAGTATCCAAACAAAATCTAACCTTATTCTCAGAGACCTCCCAATAATAACTCAATTTACAAAGGCTGAGGTAATGGTAAGTATTGCTACTAATAATGATACCCATCGAAAACTCCTGGAACCAGGATCATCCACCTTAACAAACCGATTGGAGGTACTCAAACAATGTGCTGATATCGGAATCAATACCAGCGTATTTTTCGGTCCTATCTATCCAACCTTAACAGAAACTGAAATAATTGATATTGTAAAACTCTTTGCTGATAATAATGTTCGAGAAATCATGGTGGATCAATTTCATCTAAAACCCGGCATACGGGAGAGAATTAATCAAAAAATATCTAATAACCCAGACCTACTCAAAAAGTTCAAAGATCGATTCTATGTCGATACAACCTATTATCCTAAAATAATTAAATATATACAGCAGGAATGTTTCAAGCATCACATATCTTTTAAACAAGCATTCCCCTAATAAGATCATAGGCGTTTTTAATTAAGATATGTGTAAAATTTTGTCAATACGTTTTTTTAATTCCTGTGCCTCAAAAGGTTTTTCAATATAATCCTCTGCAAGTAACTCACCAGTGTTTTTCATAACGGGATCAGAAACACCTGTAAGAAAAATTACGGGAATTGAACGCCATAAGTCATTTTTCTGCATGGCATCAAATACCTGCCAACCATTCAACCCCGGCATCATCATATCAAGCAGCACAAGATCCGGTTGTTCATTTTTTAAATAATCTAAACATTGCCACCCATCTTGAACCCCAATAATTTCATATTTATCAGTTAATGATTCAAGAGCATATTTCACGGTTTGAATTTGATCCTGTTCATCATCCACAACAAGGACCTTTTTTTTCATATATTATCTCCACACACCATATTTGATTAGGCAGGTGTTACATATAATTTTCTACCATATCTATTAATGAGAAGGTTCCATGAGCAGGGATGAAGTAATATGTGCTTCCTTATCCAAGACCTTGATTTCCCCCCCCAATATGACCCCTATGTTTTTCCACAATTCGTTTACAGATAGGTATCCCATCTATATTTAAATATTAAAATGGACCCTATTCATAAATATCCTGAATTCTTTAAATTCATGTAAAGGGTACTTTGTGATCCCATCAATATATAAATCTACATTGAGTATAAATTTATAATCTTTTAGCCTCTAAAAAACACGATTACCAATCCCTAACATATAAAAAAGATAATCATATCCGTTGAAACGGTCAGCATATTTTAAGTATAAGAACTTCATTACAGCAAAAAATCTTATCTCCATCATTGTAGTATGTGATCATTATGGCAAAAGCACGCGCACGATCCGCCGCACGAAAAGTCAAGGATAAATGGCGAGCAAAAACCTGGTATCAAATCCATGCACCTGCTCTCTTCGATGAAATAATTATTGCTGAATCACTAGCTGAAAAACCAGAACTTCTCATAGATCGGGTAACCGAAGTTAGCATGCAAAACATAACAAACGATTTCAGAAAATCTCATATCAAACTCTTTTTTAAAGTCAATCGCGTAAATGATTCAGATGCATATACAGTATATACTGGGCATACACTCACCTCAGATTATATCCGCCGAATGATCCGCCGACGAAAATCACGGATTGATGGAATATATGACGTAGAAACCCGTGATGGGGCAAAATTGCGGGTCAAACCATTTGCTATTACAGATAAACGTATACAAACCTCACAAAAGAAACTCATCCGTCAAATCATGAAAAACACTGTTGTCAACGAAGGAAAAAGTAAAACCCTTAATGAATTTCTCAGAGACATGATTGACGGAAAAATCGGCAGTGAAATCTACAAAGGATGTAAAATCTATTATCCGGTGAAACGGGTTGAAGTCTATAAAACAGAAATCTCCCGACAACCAACCATAATTATTGAAGATACCAAACCAAAAAAAGAGGAACCGCCAACTGAGGATAAACCAACAACTAAGAAGCCGAAACCAGAAAAAGAAACCCTTGAGGAAGCACCTACTGAAAAACCCACGGAAATTAAAGAAACCAAACCACCTGTAGAAAAAAAAGAGAAAAAGGTCACAAAGAAAAAAACAACGAAAACGACAACAAAAAAAACAACCAAGAAAAAAAACACGACGAAAAAGATCGCTAAAAAGACAAAAAAACCAAAAAAAGAAT
>JAHJFH010000132.1 GCA_018824925.1 Thermoplasmatota archaeon | reverse complement strand
GCCCGATCAAAAAAATTACGAAAAACACAATGGATCATACATTATCAACTATAGAAATCGGAGTAATTATCAGCGATAGGGAATCTTTTGTCCAGACATATGTAAACAACTGGGAGGTATGGGTTCGTGGCGTTACAGAAACACAACCCTCGATACCAAAATAAAAAATATTAATAAAAAGGACTCATATACTTCATCAAGCTATGCCCCATGTAAGAAACTATTACCACCGACCTATCACGTGCCCATTGTGCCAAAAAACTATTGAAAATGAAAATCAATGGTTTTGCAGCCAACAATGCGAAGAAGAATGGAATAAACTCAATGGGGATCTAAAAAAAAGTAACATTAAACACGTCAAGGGCAGAGATACCAGCTCCTAAAAATCTATACGCAATTGGAAGGAAACTAAACTTAAATCATTAGGCTAGAGGGAACAAAAAAATGTCCCTGTTCAAACAATTAATAATACCACATGCCCCCCCAGAAACCATCTGGGATTTTTTACCCATCTTGACACCAACTACACCACTTGGCATCCAGAAAACCATATCACCTTCAAATGGTCATATCCTGTCTCCATTGTATCTCCAAGAGTTGAATGGCTCATTGAATCCAAAAATTCATACACAATCTTTACCGCTAAAACATATATGCGTGCAGGATACCTTCTGCAAAAACTCTTCAAAAAAAGCATGAAAAAACTCATCATAGACCATAACAGACATGTAGCAAGAGAAGGTAATCGATTAAAAGAAATTTTAGAGGAAAAAAAATGAAAGAAAAAACCACTTACACTCTACCAATCGGTTATCATGATTTTCACAAAAAACAGATCTATAACTTTTCAATTCAATCGCTGGCATTCACTTGGGTTTGCCCGCTATGATGATATGATGGTTGCGGGGAATAATATCAATACATTTTCTGACTGGAAAAAAGTCATGACTGATCTCGCAGAAAAAGCAGAGACAGAAGGGCGATTAAAAAATGCAGCAATGTATTATCGTGGCGCAGAATTCTATATCACCCAAAAAGATCCCGATAAAATACGATTCTATAACAAATTCATTGATATGTTTTATCAGATATATGCCGATAATGGGATCCAACGATTCAAAATACCCTATGATAATACGTTTTTACCAGCACTTTATGTCCCAGCAAATACTCATGAAAAAAAAGGTACCATACTGATGCATGGCGGGTTTGACTCCTTTATCGAAGAATTCTACGCCATGATGCAAATCTTTTCAGACAATGGTTATGACGTCATAGCATTCGAAGGACCTGGACAAGGAGGCGCAAGAAGAACCTATGGACTTGCGTGGGATGAAAAATGGGAAAAACCAACCAAAGCGGTACTAGATTTTTTCAACCTCGATAATGTCACCATCTATGGAATATCTATGGGTGGTCACTTAAGTCTAAGAGCTGCTGCTTTCGAACCCCGTATTAAACGTGTGGTAACCTCTGGGGGAGCACTTGATTATTGGAAGATACCGGGACCACTGTCACGAGGATTGCTGAAATTATTTCTACATTTCGACAACTTTACCACAAAGGCTATGGTAAAAAAAATGAAAAGAGATGAGCATCATAATTGGTTTGCAGAAAACTCAATGTACATCACCAAAATCAATAATCCTTTCAAAGCATCGATGAAAATATTGGATATGAATACGGAAAATATCCAACCAAAGAGAATCACACAAGATGTCCTTGTACTCTCAGGTAGAAACGATCATTTCATCCCTATAAAAATGCATAACATGATGATAAAAGCATTAAGAAATGCACATTCAGTCACTGGAATCATTTATACTAAAGAAACTCAGGCGCACAATCATTGTCAAATCGGCAATATACCTCTTGTTTGCAAAGATGCTATCCGCTGGATGGATGACAAAATGTGAAGAATATTATTCTAATTTCCCTTCACATAGTAAAAAAGGATATTTTTAGATTCCGCCCCCAGGATTAACCATTATTAGAAATAATAAGATAAAACCAGATTGCGAACGTTCATCGCTCATTCCAGGAATAACTGCAGAAACTGTAACTTTGGTAGCCCCTAATCCGATGACAGGCGATGAGTGTACGGTGATAGTGTCACCAGCATCGAGATTAGTGATATAGCCCGAGGTTTGCTTTCCGATAAATGCCCCCCCATCAAGTGTGATACTCCAATTAATGTTTGTTGCAGGGGTTTCACCCCGATTTTTGATAGTGGTTTTGATAGTAAATAATCCTCCATTAATCGCTGTGATATCTAATACGGGGTCACCGACAATCTGTATAGTCAATGGTTCAGACCAGTCGCTTTCAACATTGTACGTATCCTTTGCCTTACCCCGCAGGGTATATTGACCCTGTATATTCCAGATATGGGAAAGAATCGTCTGTTCACCACTGGCAAAAGGACCTACCCATCCACTTGAAGATCCATCACCCCAGTCAATTAAATAGTATATATTATCGCCATCAGGATCCGTAGTTACAATAGTAAAATCATAGCTTTGTCCAGCGATACCCTGGTTCTCGCCTGAGAGCCCAGGAGTTTCTGGCGCTGTTGAACTAAGTCGAGCAAGACTCGCCAGTGTTGCCAACACAAGTTTTGAACATTTCACTGCATAGCTAATATTCATGTTCGCAATCGTGTCCTGGGGGGTATGATAATAATAATTAAATTCATATTCATGGTAAAACAAACCGTCATATCCATATTCCCAGAAATACAACTGATCACTTGCGGCCTCCCCTAAAGGCAGTACCGTAATTTCAATGTAATCATAATAGGTTTCAGCTATCATCTGAGTATAATCACAAAGCCAAAGTGATGGAATATTTTTATACACCTTCAGTTGACTTCCCTGCGATGCAGTAAGCGCAAACCCTATCATATCGACATTAAGGACACCAATGATATTATCCCCATTATTATACGCCTCAACGACATATTCATGACTCCCTAACATCCATTGCTCCTCACCAGAAAAAGCAACAAATCGAATCGTATGATCAAACGCAAATTGTCGAAGAATATATGCAGCAGCAAGAACGGTTGCTACCCCTGAGGCATCATCATCTGCACCAGGACAATTACCAACTGTATCATAATGACCAAAAATAATAAAAATCTGATCACTTGAGGAATTCGTCCCCGGCAAGGTGGCCTCAATATTTCTATCTGAATACCCACTATATGTCCAATTATGATAACGAACCGTAAGCCCCATATTAGCAAATTCATTATACAAATACGTTCCCGTATTATAACATGAGGATGTTCCAGTTACTCTTGGTCCAAAAGCAACAATGTCCTCAAGATATCCATAATATATTGGTTCATCCATTTGTTGAATCACATCAACAATAAAATCATTATAAGAAACCAAAGAAACAACTTTATGATATTCATCCCCACTGAAAATATTTTCATAATAGACTCGATTCCCCCCAACTATTTCTTTATATGG
>JAHJFH010000131.1 GCA_018824925.1 Thermoplasmatota archaeon | reverse complement strand
CGTTTTGAAAATGATAATTTTTTTCAATGACATTTAAGTCAAAAAAGACTTTAAAGTCAAAATCAAATTTTATGATAAAACCACACTTTGCGTAAACTATATATTTCATCCAATCTTAGCTACTAACTTGAGATGCCATGTCCCTTCAGATTTATAACAGTCTCACTCGTCAAAAAGAACCATTTATGCCACTAGAAATTGGAAAAGTCAAAATGTATGTCTGTGGCATGACGGTCTATAGCGACACACATATCGGTCATGCACGAACCTATCTTGCATTTGACAGTATCCGTCGATATTTTGAATACAAAGGCTACCAGGTCACCTATATCCAGAACATTACTGATGTCGACGATAAAATCATCGCAGCAGCAAATAAACAAGGCATTGATCCCCTCGTTTATTCAAAAACCTATGCCGAAAGCTGCCTTAAAGATCTCGATCTCTTAGGGATCCGTCGGGCAGATAGCTACCCCAAGGCATCAGAAACCATCCCCGATATGATCGATATGATCTCCCAGTTAGTTACCAAGGGATATGCCTATGAAGCTGACGGGGACGTATATTTTTCAGTTGAAAAATTCCCTGATTATGGAAAACTCTCCGGACAGAACCCCGAGGAAATGAAAAGTGGTGCACGTATTGATCCTGGTGAAAAGAAAAAAAATCCCCTTGATTTTGCCCTATGGAAGCAAGCTAAAGCTGGTGAACCATCATGGGATTCACCATGGGGATCAGGTCGTCCAGGGTGGCATATTGAATGTTCTACAATGAGCAGTAAATACCTTGGACTCCCCTTTGACATTCATGGTGGTGGTATGGATCTCCGGTTTCCCCATCACGAAAATGAAATCGCCCAAGCCGAGGCTGCAACTGGCAAACCCTTTGCGAAAATCTGGATGCATATTGGTCTTCTTACTATCAATGGCGAAAAAATGTCAAAATCCCTTGGAAATATTCTCAACGTCCATGACCTCCTCAAATCCTATGATGCAGAAATCATCCGTATGTTCTTTGCCCAGGCACACTATCGAAGCCCGCCTGACTATAGTGACCAAGCACTGCAAGACACCCAAAAAAGCCTCACCAGAATTCATAGAACAAAAGAAACACTTGAAAAACATGCTACACATCCCGCAAATATCCAAGATACATCTATATTAACTGCAAATGAACGCACCTTTTTTAATCGCATTGAATCTTTTGAAGAAGGTTTTATACAAGCCATGGATGATGATTTCAACACTCCTAAAGCCTTTGCAGAAATCTTTTCATTCATCACAGATACCAATCGATTCCTCGAAACTACCACTGCACCATCACCAGCACTCTGTTTGAAAGCACTCAGCCTTCTTCTCAGGATTGGAAACGTTCTTACCCTATTCCAAAAACCTGTGAAAGACACCTGGGAATCAACAACTATTACCGCCCTTCAACAACTTGCTCATCAATATTCACTTGGCCTTCCTTCAAAAGCAGCCGTTCCACAACTTATACAGGCATTATTGGATCATCGGGAAACCGCCCGAAAAAATAAAGACTGGAAAACTGCTGACACCATACGAGACTCCTTTGATAAATATGGTATAGAGATTCAGGATACCCAAGAAGGGCCACGCTGGAGGAAAAAATAACATATGCGTCGGATACTCGTTGGATTTGATGGCTCAGAGGGTGCTGAAAACGCGCTCAATAAAGCAATGATGTTAATAAATGAACATGGGGAAATTATTCTTCTCGCAGTAATCCCAACTCCATCCGATTCAAACCTTCTTGATCAAACAACCCATGAAATCATGAAACAAAAAGCCTACAACCTCATCAACTCTGTCATTCAAGATATTGGAACCCATGAATATTCCATCCGTGGCATCGTTGATGAAGGTGATATCGCCGCAAAAATCATAGATATCGCAAATGACCTTAACGCTGATTTAGTAGTCCTGGGTAGCCGGGGAACCAGTGAACTTGGGAACTATCCAATTGGGAGTGTCGCCAATAAAGTTGTTCAGTATGCCCATAAACCCGTCATGGTCGTACGATAAAAAAAATATATAGTTTATAGATAATTATCTTTTGAGAGACAGTTATGGATAATGCAATTAAGACCATCCCAGGGAAAGACGTGGACGGGTATCTCTCGTCGGTTCCAGAAAAGACACGGAATGTTCTTGAAAAGCTTCATAAGACAATCAAAGCTGCCGCACCAAAGGCAATCGAAAAGATAAGCTACCAGATCCCGACCTTCACCTACCACGGTATGCTCGTTGGCTTCGCTGCTTTCAAGAGCCACTGTAGTTTCTTTGTAATGAGCCCATCGGTCATGGATATGTATAAGGATGAACTCAGGCCCTATGATACGGTTACAGCAACTATACGTTTTCCTATCAATAAGCCACTCCCTGTTTCACTTGTTAAAAAACTCCTAAAAGCAAGAATTAAAGAGAAT
>JAHJFH010000130.1 GCA_018824925.1 Thermoplasmatota archaeon | reverse complement strand
GATCAGATTAATTGGTGAAAATAAATCAACAACGATTATTGATGGGGGGTCAAAAGGTACGGTAGTTGAGATTACGTCTCAGGGTTGGGGGAATATTTCAGATTTTACTATTCAAAATAGTGGAGATATGGGGGAACCAGATTTTGATGCGGGTATCAAAGTTTATTCAGATGATAATATTTTTCATGATCTGATTATTTCGAATAATTGTTATGGTGTTGTTCTATGGTATGTGAATAATATATTAGTTAATAATTCTGATTTGATGTTAAATGGGGGGTGTGGTTTATTTCAATTTTTGTGTGATGAAATTATTGTTATGAATAACCGATTTTCTTACAATGAGTACGCAGTTCGTTTGAAGGGGTCAACAAGTGGTTTGATAAAGAATAATATTTTGGTTGATAATAATAAAGGGTTGCAGTTGTGTTGTGGTTCTCGGCTTAATGTCATTTTTAGGAATTCATTCATAAATAATTCAGTCTATCATGCCAGTGACGAGTCTGTGGATAATGTTTGGTATAATTATTCCATGGGTAATTATTGGGATAATTATGGGGGTGTTGATACGGATTTAAATGGTATCGGTGATTCACCCTACAATATTTCAGGTACAGTTTCACAACAGGATAGATATCCGTTGATGTTTCCCTTATTTGAAAATTATTTATGATTTGAGATTCTGGCATTCTCAGAATTAGTATTTTTTCTTACTTGAATACCTCATTATTATGTTTATTCTTATTATTTTTTTTCAATTGTATATGAGGTAAATACATACTTTTTTAAACCAGGTGATATCATGAGACGTATTAGTGATACTATGGATGAAAAATTCTTAGAGCTCCCAGTTGACGGAAGAGTAGATACCTGTCCACAGTGTGGGTATACTACTGGTTTTCATGTTTCTTTTCTGAAGCAACCATCATTTGTTAAGAGTATAGTTATTTGTCCTGAGTGTCATACACGATTTGATGCAAATTGGATACTAGCTTCAGAAAGTAGGGGGTGGCAATGATGAGCATTAGCTATGGAGATGTGTTTCAGCAGCATAGTAAATACCACCGTCATGAGATGCCTCAGCATTATCTTGATTGGAATACACGGCCACCACTGTATAAGACCTATCCACAAGTACCTCACATACACCTTCCAGAGCCAACACATCCTAAAACACCCTCGCTTTTCACCATTTTACAAGCTCGAAAAAGTGTGCGTAATTATCTGGATGAATCAATATCGAAAACCCAAATATCACAACTTCTTTGGGCGACTACGGGTATCCGCCGCATCGAGCTAGGTCTTGCTTATCGGACTGCCCCCTCTGCAGGTGCATTATATCCTATAGAAACCTACCTAGTTGTAAATAATGTCACTGGTGTTTCGCAGGGAATTTATCATTATTCGATACAGCAACATCAGCTTGAGGAACTCCGGGTTGGTGATTTTCGCAATGATATTACGCAAGCTGCACTGGATCAAAATATGTGCGCAACCGCATCGGTAATATTTGTTTGGACGGGGGTGTTTTCACGGTCGAAATGGAAATATGGTCAGCGTGCATATCGCTATGTCTATCTTGACTGTGGACATATAGCTGAAAACCTTGCTCTCACAGCAACGGGATTAGGTTTAGGGACTTGTCAGATCGCTGCGTTGTATGACGATGAAATCAATCAACTTCTCGATATTGATGGAGTTACGGAAAGCGTGATTTATCTATCGGTTGTTGGTCATGGAAAAAAATAAGGACAATCAGGTTGGAAAAATGCGGCCAAAAACCGTGCAACAAACAATCTCAAAAATCGTATTATCACCTAATAATCTTTCAGAAGACACTATTTTTGCGTTTCAACAAATAATTTATGACTATTTCAAACAGCATAAACGATTTTTTCCCTGGAGGGAGACGTGGGATCCCTATGCGATTATGGTTTCAGAATATATGCTACAACAGACACAAACACAGAGGGTAATTGAGAAATATACAAAGTTTCTACACCAATTTCCAACTATTCAGGATCTTGCGTATGCACCATTAAAAACCGTGTTAGAGCAGTGGAGTGGTTTGGGATATAATCGTCGAGCGCTTGCATTGAAAAAAGCTGCTGATAAAATAAGTAGAGAATATCATGGTAATGTTCCAGATGATATGGATTCTTTACAATCACTGCCTGGTGTTGGTTCGTATACCGCTGCAGCGATTTGTGTATTTGCTTTTAACAAACCTATAATATTGATTGAGACAAATATTAGAGCGGTCTATATTCACTTTTTTTTTCAGACCCAGTTGAAAGTTCATGATAAGGATCTTTTGCCCGTAGTTGAAAGAACGCTTGATAGGATTCATCCGCGTGATTGGTATTATGCGTTGATGGATTATGGGGTGATGGTGAAGAAACGGTTTTCAAATCCGAATCAGCGGAGTGTTCATCATCAGAAACAGGCTCCCTTTGTTGGGTCTCGGAGAGAACTGCGTGGCAAGATTTTACGTATTTTACTTTTGAGATCATGTTGTTCAAAAAAAGAGTTTATGAATATTCTTGATGTTGATGAGGTGTTATTAGGGGAGATTCTAAATATATTGGTGTCTGAGGGGTTAATTGGTGTGTGTGATGATGAATATTTTGTTACGTAGAGTGGTAGATTTTGAATTTATATGACATTTTTAGTAGTTATTTTAAATATTACTCTTCTAATTTATTACATTTGTTATATAATTTTTTTTAACAGATAGAATAGAGGTTTACTCTAGTG
>JAHJFH010000129.1 GCA_018824925.1 Thermoplasmatota archaeon | reverse complement strand
TCATGTAACCCCCACGATGTATCCTTACAAGAAGCAATAACGATGGCGAAAAAACTTGGAGAAGATCAGATACCAAAAGAAATTATAATTATTGGAATATTGATGAAAAATATACCTTGCGAGTTTAGTGAAAAATTGAGTAAAAAAATCGAAATGGCTGTTCCCAAAGCTGTTGAGATGACTTTGAAAGAAATTGAAGGAGAATTGAAAATCTCAGGTTGAGGTGAAAGAAAATGGCAGATGATTTTGAACCAAACATCATCGGGTTTTTGTGTAACTGGTGTTCCTACGCTGGGGCAGATCTAGCAGGAACAAGTAGAATGAAATATCCACCAAACATAAAATCAATCCGTGTGATGTGTTCAGGGCGTGTTGACCCTATATTTATTCTTGAAGCTTTAAAAAAGGGTGCTGATGGGGTGTTAGTTGCAGGATGTCATCCAGGCGATTGTCATTATCAATCAGGCAATTACAAGACAAATAGGAGGATAATGCTTTTAAAAAAGCTTCTTGATGAATTAGCTATTGATTCAAATCGAGTGAGATTCGAATACGTTTCTGCGTCAGAAGGACAAAAATTTGCCCATATTGTCACAGAATTTGTCGATGATCTTAAGAAAATTGGACCAAATCCACTAAAAGAAGGGGGAACATGAAAATCGATATTAAAAAAATAGAGGAAATAGTTGGAGAAAATAATTATTCGGATAATATCGCTGATCTTTATGTTTATTCCTCAGATGCCTCAGTTCATCAGGCAATGCCTGCAGTTATTGTCAAACCGAAAACCATTGAAGAAGTTCAAAAAATCGTGTGCTATGCAAATAAGAAAAAAATTCCCGTAACACCTCGAGGAGCTGGATCTGGTACCTCAGGTCACACCGTGCCAATCGATGGTGGAATAGTATTAGATTTAAAACAAATGAACCGAATCCTTGAAATCCGTCCAGAAGACATGCTCGTACGTGTTGAACCAGGTGTTGTTGATGATGATTTAAATCGAGCACTTAACCAA
The DNA here is from genome assembly GCA_018824925.1 of Thermoplasmatota archaeon. Taxonomy (GTDB): domain Archaea; phylum Thermoplasmatota; class E2; order DHVEG-1; family DHVEG-1; genus JAHJFH01. The sequence continues at coordinate 5,501 of JAHJFH010000129.1, read as the reverse complement.
TATGGTCTCTTTTATCCACCTGCACCAGCTTCAAGCAGAATAGCTACGATAGGAGGAGAAATTGCAGCGAATGCATCTGGAGTACGATCAGTCAAGTATGGAGCAACCCGAGATTATGTCCTAGGTATGAAGGTTGTGTTAGCAGATGGTAGTTTAGTAAATCTTGGGTCTAATACTCGTGTTCATTCTGCAGGGTATCAATTAGAACGATTAATTGTAGGATCAGAAGGAACACTTGGCATTGTTGTTGAGGCCACCATGAGGATTACCCCCTTACCCAAATTCAGATGCTTAGCAGTGGCAAACTTCAATTCACTCAAGGATGCAGGAAACACAATCTCTGATATTATAACCAGTGGATCACAACCCTCAATGCTTGAACTTATGGATAAAGTAGGGATTATCGCAGTAAATAAGGCTATGAATCTTGGTTTACCCGAAGTTGGGGCAATAATACTTTTTGAGGCAGATGGTAACGTCAAAGAGGCAGTAGATTACGAAATGAAGAAGATGAAGGGGATTTGTGAAAAACATGGTGGCTCGGGTATTGAGATGAGTTATGATGCAGCTGAACGAAAACGATTGTTCAGTGGTAGAAAAAAATTGTTTGCTGCATTATCTCGTTATAAGGAAGGTATTATTTGTACAGATCTTGCAGATGATATGGGCGTACCCAACTCAAAAATAGCTCAAACAGCAGAAAAAATCCATGAAATTGCAGAACGAAATAATGTAATCATGGCGGTCTATGGACATTGCGGTTCCGGGGTCATTCATACAAAAATCATGTTTGACACAACGAAAAAAAGCCAATGGAAGGATGCAGAACGAGTAATCGAAGAGCTCTATGACTATGTCCATTCAGTAGGTGGAGTTACTTCTGCAGAACATGGTATAGGCTTATCAAAGGCTCCCGCTTGGAAAAAAGCACGTAGTGATATTTTACCAATGATGAAAGCGATTAAAAAAGCCCTTGATCCAAATAATATTCTAAACCCTCATAAACTCATGGATGCACCAGATGATTGGGTGAAAGCCACAAATCTTCGTTATAACGTGAGGTCATAAAAATGACTGCAAAGAAGGTGGATTTTAAACGCTCAAAAAAATGGGAACAAGAGCTAAACAAATGCATACGATGTGGCTACTGTTATGAGCTATGCCCATTGTTCAAATCATACACCTGGGAGTCGGACACACCTCGTGGGAAACTTATCCTGATCTATGGTATGATTGCTGATGAAATCAAACCAAACCAGGAAATTGTTGACAAAATATTCCAGTGTTTCTACTGTAAGAATTGTAGTGATAACTGTTCAGCTGGGGTGCCAGTAACTGAGGTTTTAACCGATGCTCGGGCAGATCTCATCGAAGCAGGATACGATGTAAAAGGAACCATTGTTGAAATAGATGAAAACCTCTGTAGCGTATGTGGCGTATGTGTTCCACTCTGCAAATACGAGGCGCTCTCAATCAAAGATATCAATAAGGATCAGAAGAAAATAGAGGTGGATAAAATAGAATGCAGAGGCTGTGGTCTATGTGTAGCAGCTTGTCCATCTGAAGCAATTTCTCAGATTGAAGGATGTGATATAACCTTACCTGAACTCCATGAAAAAGTAAAGACCTTAATACAAACATATGAAGATATGAAACTCATTATCTTTTGCTGTAATTGGTCACTATTCCCCGGAATGCAACTCAGTGAATCACCCACCATAATCAAAGCACCCTACGGTATAATAGTCACCATGTGTTCAGGACGGGTTGCCCCAGAATTAATACTTAATGCATTCCACGAAGGTGCATGGGGTGTCATGGTAGCTGGCTGCCCACCGGAAGAATGTGACCATGATGGTAATTATAAAACTCGTAGACGACTCGTATTACTCAAAAATATGCTCAAAGAATTAAATATCGAACCAGAAAGAATCAAACTTGAATGGTTCTCAACAGGTGAATCAGCAAAACTCAAGAACGCGATAACTGAGTATGTAAAAGAGTTGGAAAAAATGGGTCCAATTAAAAAAATTGAAATACAAAAAATGGTCGGAGGCTGATAAAATAATAGAAAAATTTGAACCAAACATCATCGGGTTTTTGTGTAACTGGTGTTCCTACGCTGGGGCAGATCTAGCAGGAACCAGCAGGATTCAATACCCACCTAATCTGAAAGTCATCAGAGTCATGTGTTCTGGAAGAGTTAATCCAATCTTTGTAATCAACGCACTCCAACAAGGTGCTGATGGTGTACTCATCGGAGGGTGTCACCCTGGGGACTGCCATTATGAACGCGGCAATTACCTTGCACGAAGACGGATGGCAGTTCTTAAAAAACTATTGGAATACGCCGGTATCGATCCAAATAGAGTCAGAATGACATGGGTATCCGCAGCAGAAGGAAACAAATTTGCAGAAGTGGTCAAACAAGTAACCGAAGACATACGAGAACTTGGTCCAATGCAACATTTCAAGAGGGATAACACATGGTAGATGAAAAGAAATTACAGGATGCAGTAAAAAAAACTGTATCACGAGATGATGTAAAATATGTTGTTGGATACGAAAAAGGTACCTACGGATTTCAAGTCACACCATCCTTTGCCTATGATCCGAAAGATGCAGATAAATTCATTTTTTCACCCTTATGCGTCTATAATCTTGCGGTATTTCCCATGCTTGAAGAAAAACCACCCCTGCGAAAAGACCAAGAACCAGATACACGAAAAATTGGTGTCGTAGTAAAAGGATGTGACGCACGAGCAATCGTACAAATACTCCAGGAAAAAGGATTAAATCGAGAGGATGTCGTCATCATAGGAATTCCCTGTACCGGTGTGGTTGATCCAAAAAAATTACAGGCACAATTCCCAGAAAATGGGAAAAATATGGATATCAAGACTGGCAAGGATAATTTTATTATCACTATCGATGAAAAAACCCATACAATCGCCCAGGATAAATTATTAGACGAAAAATGTAAACATTGCGAATATCCCACACCGATTCTCTATGATATCTTAATCGGAGATGAAATTAAGGCTACAAAAAAAGAGGATTACAAAGAAATTGAAGATCTTGAAAAAAAATCCATGAAAGAAAAATGGGAGTATTGGGAAAAACAATTCGAACGATGCATCCGTTGTTACGCTTGCCGTAATGCCTGCCCACTTTGTTACTGTAAAGAATGTATGGTTGATCAACTCAGCCCACAATGGGTCCGACGCTCAGTTAATCTATCAGAAAACACTGCATGGAATCTTCTTCGAGCCTTTCATCTCGCAGGTCGATGTATCGGCTGCGGTCAATGTGAACGGTCCTGCCCCATGGATATACCACTTATGCAGCTTAATAAAAAAATTGAAAAAGAAATCAAAGAACTGTTCGATTATATCGCTGGAATCGATCCTGAGGAAAAACCATTACTCGCAATGTTCAAACCAGATGATCCAGAGGAATTCATTTTGTGAGGTGAAAAAATATGGAAAAATATACCTTACCAAAAGCAGACTTGCCAAAATTCATAAAAGAAATGATAGGTAAGAATCGTGTATACGCTCCCGTAGAAAACGATAATGTAACACTCTTCAAAGAAATCAACACACCCTCCAACATCAATCTAGATTTCATAAATTCTAAAATACCACCAAAATCTCTTTTATTTCAACAAACCGAAACATTATTTAAATTCATACCAGGAACCAAAGGAAAAATCGATCCCCCAGATTTAGATGACAAAAAAACCGTGATTTTTGGGATCAGGCCATGCGATGCAAAAAGCTTTGCCATTCTCGATCATGCATTCACCGGAGATTTTAATGACCCCTATTTCATAAATCACCGAAAAAACACCACACTAGTAGGAATGAGTTGCACTAAACCAGGAATCAACTGTTTTTGCACATCATTTAACGATTCACCCGCACAATCAAAATACCTCGATATTCTACTCACAGACATCGGTGACAAATACTATGTAGAGGTTACCAATGAGAAAGGAAAACAGTTAGCTAAAGACCTAAAAAAACACATGCAACCAGCAAAAGAGAGCGATACAGAAAAGAAAAAAGAAATAGAAAAAAAAGCTATTAAACAAATTACCCGCAATCAAAAAACCGAAGGCATCACAGAAAAACTTGACAAAATATTCGAAAACCCTTTTTGGAAAGAAGTCGCCAATAAATGTGTAAGTTGTGGAACCTGTACCTATCTCTGCCCTACATGTCATTGTTTTGATATACAAGATGAATCAACCCTAACCAAAGGAGCACGAGTACGAGTATGGGATACCTGCATGAACCCCGAATATACTTTACATGCATCTAAGTTTAACCCCCGACCTGCACGGACCAACCGCGTAAGAAACCGCATTTATCATAAATACAACTATTACCCAAAAAACTTCGATATAATAGCCTGTGTTGGATGCGGCAGATGCATTGACTTATGCCCAGTCAACATAGATATAATTGATGTTGTCACCAAAGCAGGAGAGGTGAAACTATGAAAGATAATCCATATCAACCCTGGTTAGCAACAATCGAAGAAATCCGAGAAGAAGTCGGTGGTGCTCGTCCCATAAAAACCTTCAAAATAAAGTTCAACGACAAAAACCTACAAAATAACTTTAGTTATATCCCGGGCCAATGCGCAATGGTCAGCCTTCTAGGAGAAGGCGAATGTTTCTTTGCAATATCCTCCTCACCAACAAAAAAAGGATTTATTGAAGTAAGTGTGATGAAACTAGGGAAGGTAACCTCAGCATTACATGAATGTGAACCAGGCGATACCATTGGTGTCAGAGGTCCTTACGGCAATCATTTTGATGTCGAAGGATGGAAAGGAAAAAACCTTGTGTTCATCGGTGGTGGAATCGGTCAAGCACCACTCAGATCACTTATAAACTATGTTGTGGACAATCGAAAAAATTACGGTAAATTAGATATAATTTATGGTGCACGCACCTCAAAGGATATCAGCTATAAACAAGAATTTACTGAACTTGAAAAACGCAAAGATGTGGATGTTCACCTCTCAATAGATGTAACTGAAGATGGTTGGGATAAATACGTTGGGTTTGTACCCAATAATCTACTTGAATTGAAACCCTCACCAAAAAACACCATTGCCATCACCTGTGGCCCACCAATCATGATAAAATTCGTCATACAAAATCTGGAAAAATTAGGCTTTTCTGAAGATCAAATCTATACTACCCTAGAGATGCGGATGAAATGTGGTATCGGAAAATGCGGCAGATGTAACATCGGGAACCTTTATGTTTGTAAAGATGGACCAGTATTTTCTCATAAACAACTAAAAAATATTTATGGAGAAAGATAGGGAGATTCTCATGAAAATTGGTGTCTATATTTGTGAATGTGGAATCAATATCGCATCAACCGTTGATGTAGAAAGAGCAACAGAACTAGTCAAAAATCTCCCAAATGTCACAATCAGTCGTAACTATAAATATATGTGTTCTGACCCTGGGCAAGAAC
>JAHJFH010000128.1 GCA_018824925.1 Thermoplasmatota archaeon | reverse complement strand
CTATTGGACGGGGGCATCATGCAGCAAAAGGTATTCATGCCTATTTACGAGGAACAACCGTATCTGAACCAGAAAAAATCTTCAAAAGCCTGCAAATATATCTCGGATCAGAACAATGCAGTAACATAAAATTCCTCCCAAAATCAGCAGAAACAAGCGATAAACTTACTTTCGAAGAAGTCCAGGGTTCTTACTCAGATTATGAAGCCGTTGAAGAAGCATCCCGTTGTTTCTCCTGTGGGCCCTGCTATGCCTGCCCAACCTGTTTACCAAACTGCAAAAATAAACAATTAATTGCAACAATTGGTACACAAAACTTTTTAGTAAAATCACCACAAGAATTATCCTATGATATAACCACAAAAGGACCAGCAACCATAAAATTAAAAGTAGATGGTCTTGAAAAAAGTATTACACTACACAGCATCACCGCAAAAGTTAATCCAGATCTCTGTATTGGATGCGGACGCTGTGAAGAAGTCTGTGCCTATCGCGCGATAAAAAATATCATCAATAAAGATACAAGAACCCTCGCTGAAGTAGCTCATAACACGTGTGCCTCTTGTGCTGCCTGTGTATCAGTATGCCCCGCAGGGGCAATTACCCAAGGATATATGTCAGATGATGCTATCCTTCAACGCCTCACCCAAAAATCAACACCCTATGATGGCGTAAAAGCACTCATGAGTTTCTGGAGTACCCCCTCACCACTCTTTGGCTCTTACGATGGTATCACAGAACTAATGTCCTCACGAAAACCATCACCCTCTTTTCTCATCCGTGCACTTGCCGAAACCGGACGAGGATTACTCATCATAAAACCAGATAGTACAACAGGATCCCATTATCTTCCCTGGGAGGAATATCCATCTGATGTTATACAACAAACCTGGGATCTTTTACAAATCGTTGGCATTTCACCACAAAGGATATACTATCAAGATCTCCCAAAAAACCAACACCCCTCAGAATTACTAAAAAAATATGCTGAAAAACTAGATCAACAACATCTAAAAAAAATAACTATCCCTAACCTACAAACCATATCCAGCCCTCTCGGAAAAACACACACCATACTAAAACACATGCAAAGCCACCCCGACACAATCCCAACAGATCATGTCATCTCCCTGCCGCCAATTCAACAAAACGGGATTGCATATTTCGAAGGATGCCTTCCACTCCTTTCACAAATTGGAATAGCACAAAAACTTTTTAATCTTAGCTCAACAAGACAAGCAATACTTAATCTCCTCAAAAAAATCTACCCCACCATAGGAGCAATACCAGCACTCGGCTGCCCTTCCCAACAAAAAGATATTACGAAAAAAAATAATCAAATCATCAAACAACTACAACCACAAAAAATAATCCTTGCTACCCCTGAGGCATACACCTCATTTACCAACCAACCACACACCACTCAATTTACAGCCTTACCAAAAGAACTCCACGCCATCCTTAATACCACAAAATCCCTTAAATCACCTATAAAAACCATAGCTCTTCACCCCGCCTGCTCACTTAAACCAGACCCGTTTTATCAACCCACAAAAGAATTACTAAAAAAAATACCAGGAATCACCATCATTGACCTACCACAAAAATGTGGTGAAAGTAAATTTGAACAGATAACTGGACAGAGTAAACAAATCGGACTTTCTCTTATGCATGAAGCAGCCGCACATAATGCAGATGTAATACTTTGTACATCTCCCTATTGTGAATCACATCTACAGCTTTGCCAACGCGAGGGATCATGGCGATCTGTCGATATAGCCATCGGTACTCTCTACACCTTTCTTACTACTGCTCTGGGGGATGAAATGCAATGAATGATGCACGGATTAAAAAACATCCTATTCTCACCCCAGAAAAAAATCCAATCCTCATTACCTTCACATTTAACGGTAAAACACTCACCGCAAAAAAAGCAGAAATGATCTCATCCGCACTTTTTGCTCATAACATTCATATTTTCGGACGACATAAAAAAGACAATGCACCTCAGGGTATGTTCTGCGCAAACGGCCAATGTTCACAATGCCTTGTAATCGCTGATGGCATCCCAGTAAAGTCCTGTATAACACCTGTAAAACAAGGCATGGAGGTCCGCTCTCTTGATGGGCTTCCCGAATTATTAAACGATGACACTATCATTAAAACCAACGGCTACCCACCTACGATCACAACAGACGTGCTCATCATAGGTGGCGGTCCCGCCGGTATATCCGCTGCCATTGAACTTGGAACGATGGGTGTTACCTGTATTCTTTGTGATGATAAACAAATACTAGGTGGAAAACTAAGTCTACAAACCCATAATTTCTTTGGATCCATACGAGACTGCTATGCAGGAAGCCGTGGCATGGATATCGGCGAACTACTCACCCATGAGATACAAACATCCACCACCATCGATATATGGCCAGATGCACCTGTCGTAGGCGTTTTTGCTGATAAACTCGTAGGCATTGTAAAACAAGGACAATACACCCTAGTAAAACCAGAACGACTCCTTATCACCACGGGTGCACGAGAAAAAACCCTGTCATTCCCCGGCTGTGATCTCCCCGGAGTCTACGGAGCCGGTGCCTTCCAAACACTTGTTAATAGAGACCTTATCAAACCTACCGATAAACTCTTCATCGTCGGAGGAGGAAATGTCGGTCTCATCGGCGCCTACCATGCGCTCCAAGCAGGTATCGACGTCATAGGAATCGTCGAAGCACTTCCTACGGTTGGAGGCTATAAAGTTCATCTTGATAAAATAAAACGCCTTGGTGTACCAATCTATACCTCACATACTGTCCTCAAAGCGGAAGGAACAAATCATCTAGAGCGGGTAATAATCAGCAAAATCGACGACCACTTTCAACCGATAAAAGATACAGAAATGGTTTTCAAAGCAGACACACTGCTCATCGCCGTAGGTCTCACCCCCGTTGACGAACTTACAACCCAAGCTCAAGCATTTGGATTAAAAACCTATGCAGCAGGCGATGCAGACATTATCGCTGAAGCCTCAGCAGCCATGATATCAGGACGTGTCGCAGCACGAGAAATCCTCAAAGACATGGGCTATGACGTAGAAATCCCACCAGAATGGGATGAACTGCTTAAAATACTCAGAAGCAAACCCGGCCCCATACAAGAACCCTATCCACCACCACAAAACAAGGATATCTACCCCATAATACGATGCACCCAAGAAATACCCTGTAATCCCTGCACCGAGGCTTGTGTCCTACAAAGCATCAAAATCAAGGAACCAACAATGATGGGGCGACCACAATTCACCGGCGACTGTCTCGGTTGCACCCGCTGTGCCACCATCTGCCCCGGCCTCGCTATAACTATCGTTGACAAACGATATGATCCAACAAAAAAAACTGCACGTGTCGTCATACCATGGGAAATGCCTCAAGAAACCATAAAAATTGGACAACACCTCCCCACCACCGGCATGGAAGGAAACGATATCGGTACAGCTAAAATTATTGCAATAAAACAATCACACTGGCAAAATAAACGCTCCCTTGTCTCACTAGAAGTACCCTACAATGAAGCAGATCATGTTGCGGGAATCAGAATACGTGAAACCAAAACTACCCAAAAACCACAAAAACCCGTTGATACCCACGATGATACCATCATTATATGCCGATGTGAACGCGTTACCAAAAAAGAAATTAAAGACTATATCAAAAAAACTGGTACACGCGATGTCAATGCTGTTAAAGCCGCTCTACGCGTCGGTATGGGGCCTTGTGGTGGAAAAACCTGTACCGATCACATTATCCGAATTTTCAGAGAACTCGGTATTAACCCTAAAGAAATCCAACCCCATGTCATACGCCCCTTCACTCAAGAAGTTCCACTTAAAGCGTTCCTCAAGGAGAAAAAAGATACATGAGTAACAAATACGATGCCATTGTCATAGGAGCTGGATCAGTAGGTAACCCAACTGCATATTTCCTTGCACAACACGGTATGAAGGTTCTCGTACTCGATGAACTTGCCTCCTCAGGACAAGGAGAAAATAAAGCAGCGATTGGTGGGGTACGCGCAACACACTCAGATCCTGCAAAGATTCAGATCTGTCTACACAGCCTTAAGATCTTTTCTACCTGGAAGGATAAAACCGGAACCGATATCGGCTGGAAACAAGGCGGGTACTGTTTTCCAGTATATCGACATACGGAGGAAGATCTCCTAAGATCGATGTTGCCACTTCAAAAAAAATTTGGGCTGACCATCGACTGGTATGAATCTGAAAAAATCAAAGACATTATACCGGGTATAAATATTCAAGAGTTACGTGGTGGAACCTATTCACCCTATGATGGACAAGTAAGCCCCTTACTTGTTGCTGAATCATTTACCAATGAAGCATCAAAACTTGGTGCCGAATATCACTATCGAGAATCTGTAATAGAGTTACTAATCGATGTCACTAAAAAAACAATTATTGGTGTTAAAACAACCAAAGGCACCTACCATTCAGATATTGTGGTTAATGCCGCTGGGGCACATGCAACTGCAATATGTGCCATGGTAGGCCTAGATATCCCCATAAACCCTGATAGCCATGAGGCAGGTATTTCTGCACCAATACAACCATTTCTTGAACCATTTGTAGTAGATTTACGACCAGGGCCAGATTGTAAAACCGCTAATTTTTATTTCGGACAAAACCTTGAAGGACAAATCATCTTTTGTTACACCCCCCTCACCATATTTCCTGGTGAAGACCGAAGATCAACCTCAGAATTTATGCCAATTATAGCACAACGGCTTGTGAGTCTTATACCACGATTAAAAAACCTTACTATTCGACGGGTATGGCGAGGCCTATACCCTATGACACCAGATGGTGTCGCAGTCGTAGGAAAACCCTCAGCCGTGGATGGTTTGTATCTTGGGATTGGTATGTGCGGTCAAGGATTTATGATGGGACCTGGAGTTGGATATAATATAGCGCATTTAATCACAAAAGGAACTCCAGCTATTAAACAAGATGTGTTTAATCTATTAAGTCCGGATAGGGACTTTTTTAGTGGGAAAAAAGAAGCACTTAAATAGAAAATAATATGCTATTTTACAATCTTAAATAATTTATTTTTTTGGAGAAAAATTGATCCGTTTTTTAAATAAGAATTTTAGGTTTTTCCATCCATCTCGAAAACTCTCAAGCTTTACCTCACCCTCTCGTACATAGAGTGTTGAGGGGATTTCTCGGCTGCGAACATGTTTAGCAGAGAACATCTCAATTTTTATTTCCTCAGAAAAAGGCATCCCGTTGTTAAATTCTTTTAAGGGTTGAATATGGTTTAACGCAGTTTTTCTAAAAATCCACATGCCTGATTGGGAATCCCGAATTCGTAAGAAGAATAAAATTCGGAGTGCTGTTGCTAGCATAAGATTTCCAAATCGATGTTTCACAGACATTGATCCTGTACGTAAATTGATAAAGCGGTTTGTTGTAAGAAAATCAAGATTTTCATCAAGTAGTAATTGTATATAATCATGGATTTT
>JAHJFH010000016.1 GCA_018824925.1 Thermoplasmatota archaeon | reverse complement strand
TCCTTTAAGTACAATCCATGCCTCGGTAGTAATCCGTATGGTAAGATTTCCCTCAACCGGCTCATCCCCAAAATTTGTGATGGATATTTGATATCCAAAGAACGTGCAGTCAAAGGTTACATTTATGCGGACCCATCCAGTAGTAATTGGTTGTGAACATTCAGAAATAGTAGTGTGTTGATATTCTGCTAAACTTATTGGAATTAATGCACAGCTAAAAATTAACAGTATACTACTAAGAGATAAAAGTTTTGTTTTCATATTTTTCTTCCCCTTTTTAGATATTAATCTCTGATATTGTTTAAATAAAATATTGAATAATAGTGGTAATATGCATGAAATCGTGTGAGTTTTCTTCCACGGTTTTTTATCGATTTTGCCATACTGTCAATAAGGAACCTAGAAGAGATTGTTCAACTAGAGCCTTGATTACGGGACTATGAGCTAGATAACTCAAGGGGGTGCTAATTGGTTTTATAAAGTAGGTAATAAACATAAAGTCCATATCGGTAAAATTTTCATACTCTGTAAATGGTTCCCAATAACTATAGCCATAATATGAAAATCCATCCCATGGATGTCCTCTATCATATTTTTCATCCACATCAAACAACCAATAATGTCCCTCATACCCACGGACTACAATGTAATAGGTCTGATCAGGTACTACTTGAATATCATCAAAATCAGCTAAATACAAATCACCCATGCCCGTAAGTCGATCTGCATTGATGGTTTTCGAGGTCAGATCCGCACCATATAAATCATCTCGGATTGAAATCTTTACCATTAACCCAGTTGGTAGACTACCACGTTTAAACATTCCTACTGCAACTGCTGTTAATTTTTTCTTGGATGGCTGAAAACTTTGGGCATACAGTACATAATCCTCATAAAGCCCAAACCCGTAGCCACACGAGGTATATTGTTTCTGATCTGCACCGATTAACCACCAAAAATATGATGGATCCACCTTGGTCTTGTGAGCTGAATCAACTTGAATCTCATCGTTGGCTTGTTTAGGTGCATCGTGCACCATTGTTCCAGTTGCTGATATCGTTGAGATTATCAACAGCATACATATTACCATTCCTACCATTTTTTGTTTCATAAAATTTTTTCCTCCGCAATATTTATGATTTTCATAACTAGAGGCAGATATTTATGTGTTACGCTATGCAAATTGTAAGATTTTAGGAGAACAATTGTTGTAATCCTGGATAATCAGGGGGGTATTTTGTTACGCGAAATACATGATTATTAAAAAGGCTTGGCTCAGGATTTACATACTCCCAGACTATCTCATTTTTTTCTGTTACTTCAAAAAAGAAACCATGGGGGCCATCACAGATTATAGTATTGCCATTGGGCAGGCGTTGAGCTCCTGCGAGATTAATCGCATATAAATCAAAGGGATCGTCTGCAATATATTGCCAAACTAATCCATCTGGACCATAGGCCTCACCAGATGTTAAGTAATAGCTTCCGTTTTCAATCAGTGGTGGTTGTAATTCATCAACAGTTGAATAATCCCCTTCTGGTCGCCCTCGTCCATTATTAAAAACGATAATGTTACCTTCCCCGGGATAGCCTTGTGGTATCCATTCAGCATCGTGTTGCTGAAAAAGCTGTTGATCCATCGCGGATCCTCGTTGGTAGACTTGAGGATTTCCCCAGCGATATAATAAATCTCCTCCATGGCCATAGAGACCACCTGTATGTCCTGCTGCTTCTTCAGTGGTGGTGCTGTGGTCGATAATCCAGATTTCGTTGAAGCGCAGTACACTGATGAGTATTTGATCCAACTTTGGGTTGTAATCTATTGAATTACAATGCGTCCAATCCGCCAGCACCCAAGCGCCTTCGTTGATATCCACCAGTTCAGGATGATCTGCGACCACCCCATAATTCTGTTTTGATGGATCTAAATCCTGGATAAGATGATCCCATAGATGCCATTCCCAAACAATCTCTCCTGTGGTCGAGCCTGTTGGCATCACCTCAATGATATGATCCGGCCAAAGCTCCCCCATCCCAAGACCATTTGGATCTCGCCCGTTTGCGATGGCTTCAGCTGCTGAGCGGTATTCCCAGGAGATCATCAATACATTGCCATTGGGTAAGGGTTCGATATCATGATGTAGGCAATGGTTACTATCTGTATAGCGAAATGACCATAGCAGGGTGTTGTTCCAATCAAATCGTTGGACCATCCCACCTAGACCACCTCCCCAGAACCGTGGGTTAAACCCTGATAGGGCTGTACGTAGAATACTGCCGTCTTCAAGAAGATAGACTGATAATGCGGGTTTATAGGAACTTTCCCAGCTATGAAGGATAGTTCCTGAATTATTAATGAGAAATGTGTATGGTGAAATCATTGGGGAATACAGGGTATATCCCTGAAATATCTCATCACTGTTCCAATACTCCCCAATTTTTCGTACAAAATGACCTATATGGCGAAAATGGATAGTTTTTCCCCGAGTTTTAGTAGCATCTGCAGATAGCAGTACCGAAAGGATAGGGGAGTCGGTAAAAATACCTAGTCCTACGCCTTTGGGGAGAATCAGCACGGGTAATGAATCACCTGGAACTAAATTGTCATATGTATAAATATGGTCTGGTAAACGTGTTGATAACCCACCAGTAACCGTTACCTCAACAGTAATATTGGAGGCATTTTGTTCACCAATATTCTCCACTACAATTGTCAGACCAAATCCATCGTTTATTGTACGAATTGTTAAGTAAGGACTAGATATGGGTTGTGACTGTGGATGGTTTCTTTCAATTTTGTGTTGATAATACCCGCCATCTAATGTTTTTAATTCTATAGGTGTATTGAATGCCAAGTGTTGTATGGGTGGTAATGATCCCTGAACACTTGATAGCATAAGTATGAAGATCAACATTGATAGGAGGATATATCGGTATGTCAAAATTTGCATATTTTTTTCCTCCCACTATTGTTCATTGTATCAGCTTCTCATCTATGACGAAACCTCATATCGATTTATCTGATACACTATATATAATTTTCTTTCTGGTTTTTAACACTTAACGTAAGAGGATGGTGTTAGGAGGTCATCATCACAAATGGACCAATCACCATTGCCTCAGCCATCTTCCGAATTGGTGTCATACCTGTCATTGATACGGTTACCTTAATTGATACAGTTCCTAAACCAAATATGGGTAATGCGCGTACAGTATCGGTTGTCCCACTGGTAAGTGAGGTAATGGTTCCTTCATCGACCTGATTTATAAGCCCTAGCATTCCACCAAGACATTCTATCGACCAATCTACATCGGTGAGGGTTGAATCACCTATGTTTTGTACACCTGCTGAAATACTGAACAACCCACCAGAGATCTCAGCGATCTTTAACTGATCCGCAATTGCATAGACATAGCCATTCATATCAGCCATATACACTGTATCATCAGCAATTGAAGGTGAACAAATCGAGAGACCACTCATCAGATAAAACCATGCCAATGTACCGGTTGAAATATCGTAACAATACAGCTTGTCGGTATAGGAATAAAACCCTGATGGTACCAATATCACCTTATCAACCGCACAAATCGGTGATCCGGTACCAAAATAGTATCCACTTGCGGGTACGGGGACCTTCCATATCAAGGTATGATTATCCAACGAAATCCGATACAACCAACAATAATAGGAATACAAGTCAAACCCAGATACAAAAGCGCTGTTGTCATTTATTGCAGGGATATCCAGAGATAACACCTCACCAAGATTGTAATACCATTGTAACGAACCTGTATCTGCATTGAAACATTTCAGGGTACTTTGATAATTATTGATGTTGAAATCAAGACAATACACCCGCCCATCTGAGCATACTGGAGATGTTGTCCCATAATAAAAGATAAATGATGATACCGACTGTGACCAAAGATACTGCCCAGTCTCAAGATCAAGACAATATAGTTTACCTCCAAAATAGCTATACAAATCCGATGATATGAAATACACTTTCCCATCATAGATTGCTGGTGCAGAAAACCATACAATTTCATCTGGTGGTAAGGGATACGACCATAATGGTACCCCATCCGTATCATAACATTGTACAATCCCATAAAACATATACAAATCCAATGTACTCACAACGATTTTATCATCCGCCACAACCGTCGGAGAAATTGTCAACCCGGAGAGTGTCTTAGTCCAAATCGTACCACCCGTATCTGCATTCAGACAGTATAGCTCACTCCAATAACTATATAGATTTAGATCAGTGGTATAGACCCGTCCATCTATTACCGCAGGTTCATTCGGTGCATACATATCAACATTCCACAACTGCCCACCATCAGTGGCATCAAGACAATAAATACCACCCCAATACTCTTCGTGATAGGTAAGCATCTCAGTTATATACTCAGGAAAACTTGGGAATTCATTTGACCTGAAATCTGTAACATTAGGCGGGGGTAAATCCGCATAATACCAACCGGTGCTAATATACAATTTATCGTTTGCAACCACCGGCGTTGAATCCATGATCGTATCGGCAATACTGGATTGCCATCGCAATTGATTTGTATTTGGTGCTAACGAATCGGAACACCCTGTGTTCTGTGCATCATGTCGAAACATCGGCCAATCTGATGCTTGACTCACTGGTTCACTGTGAGGAAAACCTTGTTTTTGAAAGACACCATGTACAGGGTAGGTTGTCGCAATCAACAGCATCAAAATACTAAAACAAATTATCTTTGTTTTCATAGTAGTTCCTCCCAATTTATAAAATATAGGTTATGTTATATAAATC
>JAHJFH010000127.1 GCA_018824925.1 Thermoplasmatota archaeon | reverse complement strand
TCCTTATGTTGAAGATATGAGTGTTGGTCAAGGACATCATGACGAAATTGTTTTCAATAATGAACTCTGGATCATCGAAGGCTCAGGTGATTTCCATACTCTGCATTCTGCAACACCAATAAACCCTGCCTCGTTTAGTACACCTTTGCAGGTTGGAACCCATACCGGGGGACTTTGTCATTTCTTCATTGATAATACGGAACTTTATCTTGCCCTTGGTTCTGGGGGAACATATTATATTTATATTTATAATGATACAGCGGTTCAATGGGATCTTGTAGATGAAAAAACCATCTCAGGGTACTATGATCCCAGCTTATTCAAGGTAGGGTCAGAGTATGTATTTGTCGCAGCACCCTACACCGGTGGACGACAATGGATCGTTGGTTGGGCAGACTCCCATCTTGATAATCGCTTCTTTGATGGTGCAGAAAAAGCAATAATTGATGGCCAGTATGGATCAAATGTCTGGGTGGATATGTGGCCTATCGGTTATACTGACGATAATGGTGATACTTACCTTCTGATTTCATCGGAAAGGAACCCATCAGATCCTACATCTGAAATAGATGGAAATATTTGGTACATAAAATATGATTGGAACCCCTATCATGATCACTATAGCTATATTCAAGAAGCAATCAATGCAGCAACCGGTACAACAATCAGTGTTGCCGCAGGAACATATAATGAACAAGTTCGGTTCAATAAGAATGTAACAGTGACCTCATCAACGGGGAGATATGCAACAGGAGGAGTCGTGATTGATCCCGATGGCACAGAGTTTGATGGTCCCCGAGCAGGTATTGACTGGGTACGCTCTGCAGTAACATTTGAAACGGGTTCGAGTGGGGCCTCTCTTATTGGTATTATTATACAAAACAGTGCTGCTAGTGATAATATACCAAACTCAGGAATTGAAGTAATTGATGGCGGAATCGATAATGTCCTCATTCGAAATGTAAATGTGGATGATGTCTCTGGTAATGGATTTGGATCATATCATCCAGACTATACATGGCCATCCCCTTCAGGATGGACTATTGAGGATTGTGATTTTTCAACTGATGCAAGCGGATCTTATTCTGGAATGAAACCTGAAAATATGGATGATTTGACTATTAAAGAATGTAATATTGGTCCCACAAATTATGGGGGGATTCTGTTGGTCCAGGCAAATGATGCATTAGTGTATAATAATAAAGTGCACGACACCGTAAGAGCAGGAATCCAGGTTGATGCATACTGTACTGGTACTATTGATATTTTAGAAAATGAAATATGGAATGCAAATAGTGGTAATTTACCAGACTATAGCGATGTTAGATTATATTCCACACAAGTAAATCCACATGGACGTACACCTGCAACAATAACTATCCAAGGTAATACTTTCCGCGATGGATATACTGGGATATATGTCAAATCAGGAGATTTATCAACACGTAATGGCGTCTTCGTAAGGCAGAATAACTTTTTGAGACACTTGAATTATGGAGCATTGAATGACGGTACCGGAACACTTAATGCATCATTTAATTGGTGGGGAGATTTTTCTGGACCCTATCATCCTACATCAAATCCAACTGGGTCTGGAGATAGCGTAAGTGATAATGTTGATTATTATCCCTTCATTGATAATGATCCACCATGGACTGTAACCATTGAATTCAAAAAACAAGGATCACCAGCTGTTTGGGATACCGCACTATTTGGGGAAAAAATAGATGCCTTGGATGGAAAGGATGGGTATGATATACCAAAACCAGGTTTACCTCCACATCCCTACATTAATGGATGGTTCAATGCTGGATTAATCGATCCTTATTCTCGACTATGGTATGATTACCGTCGATTTCCCAATGAAAACAAAACCTTTGATCTTTATGTACAGGCAAATACCCAACTACCCTATATTGCGACAACTGACGTAGTTATCAGTTGGAATACTAATGAGATTAATACCAGCGAATATGATTATGTCGGCCTGTATGATAATGCTGATACTTTCATTATTGATATGAAAACACACAGTTCCTATACCCTACTTGGTGCAATTGATGATACGCCCTATCATTTCAAGATAAAATGTCAAGTCAATAGAGCCCCAATTGCCGTGGATGATTACATTCTTGTTGCTGAAGGTGCAACTATTTCTATCCTCACTAATGCAGAAACTAGCGTTCTGACAAACGACACCGATGCCGATGGTAATAGTCTTACCGCAACACTCATAGAAGATGTAAGCCATGGAACTCTTACACTCAACAGTGATGGAACTTTCTCCTATACACATGATGGATCAGAAACAACAACCGATAGTTTCATCTACCAAGCAGATGATGGCATCCATCATTCAGACAACGCAACCGTTCATATAAGTATCACCCCCGTTAATGATCCTCCAGAAGCCCAGGATGATTCTGATTCAACACCTGAGGACACTCTTATCTCAATAGATGTTTTAACAAATGACATTGATGCTGAAGATGGAATACCAACTCTACATGATATTACCATCGTACCATCACATGGTATCGCAATGATAAATGCTGGAAAGATCGATTATACCCCTAGCGAAAATTGGTCAGGTATTGATACCTTTACCTACGAAGTCATCGACACTGATTTAGCTACTGATACCGCCATCGTTACAATTACAGTAACCGCTGTAAATGACCCACCAGATGCCAGAGATGATTATGCAACAGTCCTTGAAAACTCAACAGCTAACCAAATCAATGTTTTAACAAATGACACTGATGTGGACAATGATCCACTACGTGTAACTGGAACAACCGATGGATCCCATGGATCAGTAACAAACGATGATTCATATGTTTATTACACACCTAACATAAATTATAATGGCAGTGACTCATTTACCTATACTGTTACTGATGATAATGGAAGTTCAGTTATTGCAACCGTGAATGTCGAAATCCTAAATCTTCATATAATATCACTTCAGACATCCTGGAATCTTATCGCAATACCATTTTATACCACATTTGATAAAACAGATATCAAAGTCATCAACAACAGTATTGAATACTCTTGGGATGATGCTGTTAACCAAGGAATCATAATAACAATTGTATATGAATGGGATCGACTAACACAAAACTATAACTTTGTAACAACACTTGAACCGGGACAAGGATACTGGATGTGGTCATACTACAACAACGTAAAACTCATCATGCCCAGTAATACCATCGGAACAGGTCACATTACTGACACAAATCTAAGCTGGAATATTATCGGATTGCCCTATAACATAGTATTAGCCAAAACAAGCATCACCGTTCAATATAACAATAACGATTATACTTGGGCACAAGCGGTAGCAAATAACTATATCTTGGATTTCATCTACGGCTGGGATCGTATAAGTCAGAACTATGTGCTCATAAACACGCTTGAACCGGGACAAGGATACTGGATGTATACCTTCTACGACCAGATAACGTTGAAAAAATAGAACACATGTAATATAACCAATTTAAATATATACTACAATAAAATATAAATAACTCATAGAAGATATGAATTAATACACGTCATTAATCCCATAGATATGCACAATATATAACAGAAATCCCTAATAAAATGTGCAAATCACTAATCCCTTGAGGGAGGTTTACTATGTTTGCCATATATAAAAAAAGGCTTAGCAGATTATCTGTCAAAAAATTACCTACCATTGCGATAGTATGTTTACTGCTAATAGGAATTGTATTACCTGTCCAGGCGATGACTTTCTTTCAGTTTTCAGAAGGTAAGAATCGGGCTATTCAATGGGATGTCGCCATCAATTTTTCACAACCCGGTGGAAAAACAGATTATGTTGTTTTTGGGGAAGCACCTGATGCCACCGATGGCCCACCACATGATGTCTATGACATGCCAAAACCACCTACACCACCCCCATCCTATATTCGAGCCTGGTTCACCGATGGATTACCAGCGCCATATGATCTACTTCTAAAAGATTATCGACACTACCCTGATGTAGTAAAAATCTGGAACCTCTATGTTATATGGATTCCCTCAGATTATGTCTCACCTACAACCATTACCCTAGCATGGCTACCTAATGATGTCAATGATAGCGAATATGATACCGTCATACTGTATGATCTTGGTAATAGTCAACAAGTCGCAGATATGAAAACCGATTCATCATATGCCTATTTTACTCCTGCACTTACTACTCGACATTTTCAGGTACGAGCAAGCAGTAACAGTCCCCCATATACACCAAGTAATCCTGTTCCAACTAATCATGCTCTTGATATTGATATTAATCAGGATCTAAGTTGGACGGGTGGTGATCCCGATGGGGATAATGTTACTTATGATGTTTATTTTGGAACTAATACTAATCCACCGAAAGTGAGTAGTAATCAATCAGCAACCACTTTCGAACCGGGAACCATGGGTTTTAATACCAAATATTACTGGAAAATTGTTTCCTGGGATGAATATAGCGCAGTTACCACAGGACCACTATGGGATTTTACTACCGAAGATAATAATCCCCCAAATGTACCCAGCAACCCATCACCCTCGAATCATCAAACAGGAGTAAGTGTAACCGTAATCCTTAGTTGGACTGGTGGTGATCCTGATGGGGATCAGGTAACGTACGATGTCTATTTTGGCGTTATAAACCCTCCACCAAAAGTCAGTAGTAATCAAAGCATTACCTCCTATAACCCTGGAACCCTTGGATATGGAACTACGTATTACTGGCGGATTATTGCATGGGATGAATATGGAGCAACTACCTCTGGACCAACATGGGATTTTACCACTCAAATAAACAACCCACCATATACCCCAAGTAATCCCTCTCCAGAACATCATGCAACAGGGGTCGATGTTGATGCCGATCTTAGTTGGACTGGTGGAGACCCTGATGGAGATACTGTAACCTATGATGTCTACTTTGGTACCTCAACTAACCCCCCCCAAGTAACCTCAACGACAGATACCATCTATGACCCCGGAACGATGAATCCAAACAGAAAATATTATTGGAGAATCAACGCCCGGGATACACATGGTGCACAAACCAATGGCCCTCTCTGGGATTTTACGACAGAAAACAACCCACCAAATACCCCCCATTCTCCTGTACCCACTAATGGACAAACAGGAGTTGGCCTAACAACAATAGTAAGTTGGCAAGGTGGTGATCCCGATCCCGACGATAGTGTAACCTATGATGTCTATCTAGGGGCAACCCCCCTACCACCCAAAGTATCAGGAAATCAAACAGAAAATTCATATTGGTATGGCCAGGCATTTAATGAAAATACGACCTATTATTGGAAAATCGTTGCTTGGGATAAACATGGCGGGAGAACCGAAGGAGATCTATGGCAATTTACCACCCGTCAAGAAAACATAAAACCCTCGGTAACTATTACTAAACCTCATACAGGCTGTATCTATTTCTTTAATACCCAATTGATATTTTTCTTCCCAGCAACCATTATTATAGGATGGATTAACATAACTGCAGACGCTTATGATGATGAATCAGGTATTAATCGTGTTGAATTTAAAATCGACGATCAACGGGTATTTACCGATTATAAGGAACCATATTGTTGGGAATGGCGCGATCCACAGTTGATCTTCCCCTTCATAATTAAAGTCATTGCATATGACAATGCTGGCAACCCTGCTGAGGATTCAGTAAAGGTATGGAAACTACTTTAAACCATCAATATCACCTTTCAATACAAATTAAAATAATAAGAAATAACAGGTATTGTTAAAATCAGAAGACACATAAGGGATAGAAACCATGAAAACAAACAAGTATTCACAACATCTCGTTCTAATCCTTCTTATCATTATTTCAACATGTGTTAGTACCGCCTTATGTACTACAGAAAATGAGTCATGGGATTTGATACTTCATTTCAATGAAGAACACGGTACCCATGACAGTATAACCTTTGGAGAAGCACCTAATGCGCTTGATATTAGCTCACCAGATTCTTATGATATGCCAAAGCCACCTGCACCTATCCCACCCTGTATTTATGCTTGGTTTTCCTCAAACTATGCAGAACCATACGATAAGTTGTTAACCGACTATAGAACATATCCTGATAAAAATAAAACCTGGGACTTGAATGTTTTATGGATACCTGCTGATTACAATTCCTCAACAGCTATTACGATATCATGGAATCCCACCAATCTAAGTGCATCTGAATATACCACAATATCACTGGTAAAAAAAGGTGAAGCAAACCCGCTTGCGAATATGCTTTCAGAATCCGCCTATACCTTCTCCTGCCCAGCAAATATTCCCCAGCAATTTACGATCCTCAGTTCACAATCTACTGATTCTAACTCCACACCATTTCCCTCATTTTTTATATTTATCTGTGCAGTCATAATAACGCTCTATTTCATCAAAAGAATTAAAACCTAGGGAAATACATTATTACGTACATGATCATATCACATAAAAAGGGGTGTACGACTGCATGAAACATCTCAAACCAAACACTGTTATCACAAAAAAAGTAGCATATAGTGTTATTGCATTTCTTATAATATTATATTTATTACTTATTTCATTTTCTGTACCCGCTGATGATAGAACCATAACATGGGATGCAACACTTAATTTCGCAGAATCATCCGGAAAAGTAGACTATGTAGTCATAGGTGAAGCACCAGATGCACATGATGGCCCACCACAAGATACCTATGATATGCCAAAAGCACCCACACCACCAGCCCCCTACCTCAGGGTATGGCTCAATGATAATCTCCCCAATCCCTATTCAACATTATTAAAAGATTACCGCCATGGCCCAAGTATATCCAAACAATGGAACCTCACCACACTATGGTTCCCAAACAACCCAACAGATCCCCCTGCGAATGTCACAATAACCTGGGAACCATCTACACTCGCACAGTCCACCTACACAACTATTTATCTCACCACGATAGAAAATACCATCGTAGCAGATATGGTCAAAACCACCTCATACACCTTTGAATGTCCCAACTACACACCACAAACCTTTCACATTCAATGCTCAACAAAAAATCATGCACCAATTGCACATGATGATTATCTCACCACCACCATCAATATAGCACAAACAATCGATGTATTAGCTAATGATACCGATCCTGACAATGGCGATATCATACACATCCACTCATATACGCAACCTCCCCATGGAACAACCACACAACAGAATCATAACCTTTACTATACACCAGATCAGGGATACTGCGGCCTGGATTCATTTACCTACACTATTCAAGATTCATATGACGCCACTGATTCAGCAATCGTACACATCATAGTTGGATGCGGAAATACCCCACCAGATACCCCCACAACACCACAAGGCCCCGTTACAGGCTATCACAATATTGACTATTCCTATATGACATATTCCTTCGATGCCGATAATGATATGATATCCTATCGATTTGACTGGGGTGATAGTATCATCAGCTCATGGACTGATACATATGAAAGCGGTGAAACCTGCACCCTCGGCCATATATGGACTGCCCCCGGCCAATATACTATACAAGTTCAAGCCCGGGATACCCACAATGCTTTTAGCACCTGGTCCCCACAATTAGTCATACAACTAGAAAACCACCCACCAAATTCACCATCTTCTCCAACACCCACTAACCATGCAATCGATGTGAGTTTATCATCATCACTTAAATGGCAGGCAAATGATCCTGATACAGATACCCTCACCTACGATATTTATTTTGGAATAACCGCTACCCCCCCAAAAGTAGTTACACAACAGGCAGGGCGATCATTTACACCAAATCTACAGGAACAAACCCACTATTATTGGCAAATAGTGGCTTGGGATCCCTATGAAGAATCAACTAAAAGCCCCCTCTGGGAATTCACAACAGGTACAACAGGAACCTCCTCTGGAGGTAGTTCAGGAGGTGGTCTACCAACTAATCAACCCCAAACCGCACTAGCCTCGGTAACATATACAGAGGCGCTCGTAAAAACCAGTATCCAGTTCAATGGAACCAGAAGCTATGATACAGATGGATTTATAATATCCTGGACATGGGATTATGGAGATGGTCACACAAAAACAGGTGAGGTAACTACCTATAGCTATACACAACCGGGAACCTATACCGTCACCTTAACCGTTGTAGATGATATGGAATCAACAGCAACCGACTCTTTCCAAATAAAAATCATCACAGCAAACCACCCCCCAGATACACCCAACATTCAAGGACCTACAAAAGGAGACATCAATACAGAATATGAATTTATAATCACTCTTGTAGATAAGGATAATGATGCCCTCCAGACCAAAATAAACTGGGGTGATGAAACCCAATATCATAGTGAATATCATCCTAATGGGACCATGCTTTCAGTAAATCATAGCTGGGACCACGCCGGTCGATATCTAATAACGGTGCAAATTAATGATAATGCAACCTGGTCTGAAAAAATCCGGTATGTAATATTTATTGATGCAACATTATTCCAAGATTATGGTCTATTACTTGATACAGATTCTAATGGAATATATGATACATTTTATGATAATGAATCAGGTATTGAAACAATTGTAACACCACAAGATGATGGCCTCTATTTAGTTGATATCAACAATGATGGTCTATGGGATTATCGCTATGATCCATCAACCGGTATTATTGAAGCCTATCAAACATTAACAAAAAATGATGATACATTTTCATGGGTGCTAGTAGGAATAATCATTAGTTCTTTTACAGTAATTCTTGGAATATTTATCCTAAGGCATTACCAAAAATAGTCATATTATTCTTTGTTTTAAAAAATTAAATACATAAAAACATATTTAAATGTGAAAGGTGATATTTTATTCG
>JAHJFH010000126.1 GCA_018824925.1 Thermoplasmatota archaeon | reverse complement strand
TGACATCATAGCAAAATTGACTGGTCATCGTTATTTCATCATCTGAAGAGCTACTGGTAAGATTATAGGGCATGCGTGACCAGTTGTACATATGAATAAATAGGTTATTGATGATGTGAAATGGCCATACCAATAAGGGAAATGTCAGGAGAGTATGACTGAGCCAATAATTGACGATTCCTTCGGATTGCATCTCATAATAGTGGAGAATTTGGCCAATGGCAACTGACCAACATCCTAATCGGCTTAATCGTACCTGGGGGTTTTCATCAGTGAAATCATAATAGTTTGGGCATAGTCTTTTATAAGATCCGTGTTGGCCCCATTGGGTATGTACCAGATAGGTTCCGGGGATATAGGTGGGTAGTGTGGTTGTGGGGGTTGTTACTGTTTCTTGTTTGTTTTGTGAGTGTCCTATAGGATACAAAACTGAGCTAATCAGTAGTATGCATACTATTAACATTATTTTATTTCGTATCATGCTTTTACTCCCTCTCTTTCAAGTGCTTAAAAATTAGTGATATATATTATAAATACTTTGTTGTATATATTTTTTGGAACAAATTTAATTATGGAGTTGTAAAAACTGCAGTAAAAGAATCAAATGATACATAGTTTTTTGGGGATCGTTTATTTCTTTTTAGTGGAGAGCGTTTTATGGATGTGGGTATAGATAAATCGTTGTTGTATGTGTGATTGTGGTATGTTGGGTGTAGCTATGAATTGCTGTGTCATACTGGGTGGAGCTGGTGTTGGTTATAGTGAAGTTTATAATGTGCTTGTTGGTGGCGGTGATGGTGATGATGTTATTACTTGCATCTTTATCAATGATGGTGGTTGATTTATTTTCACCAAAGAGCGTGAGTGTTTTATTAGGGGTGATGTATTGGTGATCGGTTTCATGATACACAAAAACTTTCTGTGCTGCGCACCTATTTAGTATTAAGATAAAACAGATTAATGGGACGGCAAACATGGGTGTTTTCGTTTTATTCCTGTGCTCTTTTATTTTGATAGATTTAGCAACAGTCTTAGCAGCGGAAATGCGTTTGGGGATCGTGAGATAAGCCAGCTTAGTACTGGAAATTCAGAAATGAGGGTAAAGTGTTTAGGCATGCTGATACTGAGGGGGTCTGACCAAAGGCCTTGCTTGCCATTGATATCTTCAGCGATGACTTTGATTTGATAGGTGCCTTGTTCAGGCCAGGTATGTTCGGTTGAGATTTGTTGACCTGAAGGATAGTAATTACCATTGTTATCATCCCATTCATCAACGGCATCATCACTATCCCAGTCCCAGCCGTATTTGAGTTTTTCGCCATTAGGATCTTCTGCGGTGGTTGTGTAAGTGTATTGTTCTCCGGCTTTCCCGTTCGGTGGGCCATTGGGTTTGCTTGGTTTTGTAGGGGCGCCATAGAGGGCGTTGAAGATGTTAAGGCGGCCGTGGCCATGGTAAATATCAAATCCGGGTGTGTCTTCTGCAGGGTCACCTACTTGATCATCAGTGGTGAGGGTAAGAATGCTGCGAATTCGTTCTTGTGAGTAGGTGTGATCCTGAGCTTTGAGAAGAGCGGCGGCTCCGGCGACCATGGGTGTGGACATGCTGGTGCCGGTGATGTAACCATAGCTGTTGCTTCTTTTGGTGCTGTAAATGTCTACGCCGGGTGCTACGAGGTCAAGGTGATTTCCCTTATTGCTTGAGGGCCAGCGGGTGTCGTTATGGTTGGTTGCGCCAACAGCGATGGTGTTGGTGTAGCTTGCGGGGATGTAGGGGGAGCTGGTGCCTGAGTTACCTGAAGCGGCGATCATGACACAGCCTGCGTTGTAGGCGTAGTCAACAGCGTTTTTGAGGGTGTCGCTGGGTGATGAGCCACTCCAGCTCATGCTGATGATATCTGCTCCCATATCTGCGGCGTAAATAAGAGCGGGGGCGGCGACATTCCAGAAAATGACGTTGTTACTTTGCATGGCTTTGATGGCTATGAGTTTGCAGTTCCAGTCGACACCAGCGACACCAATATTGTTATTAGTGGCTGCACCAGCGATGCCTGCGCAGTGGGTGCCATGGCTGATGGTGTGATCATCATTGGGATTGTTGTCACTGTTGACGAAATCCCAGCCGCGGTAGTCATCGATAAATCCGTTGCTATCATCATCGATTCCGTTGATAGGATCGTTGTAGTTAATCCAGATACGACTGGAGAGGTCAGGATGGGACCATTCGATACCGCTATCTACAATAGCGATCTTTACACCGCCTTCTCCGGTTTCGAGATTCCAGCCTTCAGATGCATCGATATCGGCATCAGCGGTTCCTCCGGTTTGACCGGTGTTATGGAGTCCCCATTGTAATGAGAAGCTTGCATCATTCGGTGTAACACATCCGTGTCCCGCATAGTTGGGTTCTGCGTATTCTACATAGGGATTTTGTGCATAGATAGTACAGACTTGGGGTATATTGGTGGTGGCGGGAACGGTGAAGGTATAGATGCGGTCTAGTCCGAGGGATTGTGTTAGGTTTGTGTGTTTTGGTGTAATAATGCTAGTGATGGTTGGTGTAATGGTTTGTACGTTGTAGATTCTATTGAGGGTATCCAGTGAGGGGATTCCTGTTTGTAGTGCTGTTCCTTGGTTTGTTATTTGTTGGTGTGCTGATTCAGTAAATTGAACAATAAATTCCTCTGGATGATAGTTCAGTTGTGTTGTTTGTTTTATTTGTGTGGGTACTGCAGTTGGTACAATAATCGTGACAATTAATAGCATGCATAAAAATATACTTTGGGTTTTCTTTTTCATGGTTGCCCCCCGAATTGTTTAATTATGTTTGTTATATGATTTAAATATTACTATTCTACGTCTATTTTTGTGGTATCTCGAAATTACTTTCTCCTGGAGAATAAAGATAGTGATTTCATATACATGAAAGCTACCCCCGTATTATATATGATGTATTGATTGATTTTTTTCCCCTTTTTTTTTATATGTAGGGGGTAGTTGGTTCAATTAAGCCGAAGAGTATGCCAAGGTCGTAGAGGATGTTTGCAAGGAGGAGAATAAGGATGAAGTTTCGGTTGAAGATGATGCTTATATCCCATTTACTAACCATTGTCTTCATTGTTTTGAGTTTTTATAAATGGAGAGAATTTAAAACAAAATAATTTGGATCATTTTGAATTCTGTATTTGTTTAGCTTAGGATACGCATAGTTCTTTTCTTAAAAGATTCTCCAGTTCTTCAAAGATATTTTTCCCTTGCAACCGCCACGTTGCAAACAGGGAAGCAATATATTGATAATTCTCAGAGCCTTCAACAGACCGGA
>JAHJFH010000015.1 GCA_018824925.1 Thermoplasmatota archaeon | reverse complement strand
TGATGGTAGAAGTTGCCATGATTTATTATGTTTTTCTTTTGGAATAGTTCATTTATATAAATAAGATATTAAAAATTGTTAATTATAAACTATTAAAAATTGTTCAAAATGCTTTATTATGCATATCTTATCGCATAAATAAAGTATCTATGAAAAAATTTATTATCTCAATCTAAATAATAAGTATTATATACAACCTTTGTCTAACATAATACTAGAATAGTTAGGGGATAAATATGAATCATAAAAAACTTTGTTTCTTAGTTGGAATACTTTTACTTATTCCGATTGTAAGCACCACAACCGTATTAGCAACAGAAAATCCATATGTTACACCAAAAAAACCTGGTCATATGACGGAAACATATCCAAACCTTCCGGTTCCTACACAAATAATTCAACAAGACCATCGAATACCACAACCACTAACAGCTCAACGCCCAGAAATTGTTCTTATGATGGATGATTTAACTGAGCCACTCTATTTAGGATATCTTGAGGATCTTGTCGCATTTGGCCCACGCGTTACCAACCAACAAGCTTGTTGGGATGCTGGAGACTGGATCTATGATGAATTCCAGGCAATGGGTTTAGAAGTACGATACCAAAACTGGAGCTATAGCGGAAATGCAGGGTCTAATATCGAAGCAACTATACCTGGAGAAGACCCCGATAGTGATGAAATATTTATTGTCTGTGCCCACTATGATAGCGTATCTGGTAGCCCAGGTGCTGATGATGACGGGTCGGGTGTAGTCGCTGCAATGAGCTTGGCATACATCATGCGAGATTATATGTTTAATCACACTATCAGATTCGTCGCATTTTCTGGTGAAGAACAAGGACTTCATGGTAGTCATGAATATGTTGTAGAAGCCTACAATAATGGAGATAACATCATCGGAACGTTGAATGCTGATATGATTGGGTTCGCTCTCAATCAGCAACAAGGGAGCTTATTAAATGTCTATAATGATGACCAATCCAATTGGCTCTATGATTACACCGAAAGTGTCAGTCAGGAATATTATGATCAGATTGGATTAACCACTATTGACAGTGGATTTTCATGGGGAAGTGATCATTATTATTTCTGGGAATTTGGTTACAGCGCAGTATTCTACCATGAATATGAATTCAATCATTTCTACCACTCCCCACAAGACACAATTGCTAACATGAATATCTCTTATGCTGTCAAAAGCTCAAAATTGATTCTTGCGACACTCGCAGAATTAGCTGAATCACAACCGGCAAGTGAACCACCACAGAAACCAACCATAACTGGACCTGCAGAAAGTATCATGGGCGTCCTAACCAACTTCACCGTTACCACAACAGATCCTGAAGGAAACGATGTCTACTACTTTATCAACTGGGGAGATGGTTCATCCACAAGTTGGATTGGCCCCTACGCATCCGGTGAAATGGTCACTGTAACCAATACCTGGTTTGTACAAGGAACCTATCAAATACAAGTACGAGCAAAAGATGACTACAATGTCCTCAGTGACTGGTCAGACCCCATCAACATAACCGTTATGAAAGGACCCTTACTGGATATTGAACCTATTAATGGTGGCCTCTTAAAAGTAACCGCTATGATTAGTAACAATGGTGAGGTACCAGCAACAGAAATTTCATGGAATATGGGAGTGCGAGGAGGATTCCTTCTTCTTGATGGCGGATCCTCTGGAGTCATATCAACAATACCCGCTGATGGAAAACAAGAGATAAGCTCAGGAATAATCTTTGGGCTAGGAAAAATAACAGTTACTATCACCGCACAGATCCCCAATGGACAAACAGATCAACGACAACAAGGTGGAACTGTTCTTCTATTCTTCATCTCAATGAACCCTGGTGGAGGTTAATCACCACCACATTTTCTTTTTATATAAAATATCAGGAATGATATAATGAACAAGCACATTCTAACGGGCATCATACTTCTATTATTAATGAGCACTATTGGTTCAGCAATAAATATACAACCTACATCAGAACAGGGAGAAATCCATGAAACATTAGCCATTACCTCACCATTTATCACAGTATCTGATCAATATAGCAAAATAACCCTCGCTGAAACTGATTCAATGCTAATGAACCCTGGAGAACCAATGATTCCACAACTTATAAAAACCTATATTCTTCCATTTGGTGCAACCATCGATACCCTTGATGTCACCTTCTTAGATAACATATCCCAAGCTATTGAAAAACCTTTGCAACCCGCATCATCTCCACAACCCATCAATACTAACCTACCACGCCCCTCTCATTCAGCAACATCAACGTCCAAGTACGAAATCTATCCACTAGAACCATTCAGCTACACCATAGGTACCGGACTTCACGATAATAATCATGTTACATTTCTAAGCATACATATTTATCCTATCCGCTATCAACCAGCGGAACAAAAACTTACAATCACCAGCACCATAGACCTTACCATTCAGTACACCATTCCACCAGAATCGTTCATCATCCCAACAGAAACCCTTAATCTAGCTATTATTGCACCAGAAGAATTCTCAAATGCACTACAACCCCTTATAACCCATAAAAACAATCATAATATGACCACCCAGTTATTCACCACAGAGACGATATACACTCAATACTCGGGACGCGACAATCCAGAAAAAATCAAGTATGCGATAAAAGACCTAATTGAAACCCAAGGGATCTCCTACGTTCTCCTAATAGGAAGCCTCACCAAACTACCTATTCCCTATAGTGCAATTCATGTTTACAATGAAAATACTATACCAACAGACCTGTATTATGCCGATGTCTATGATTCACATGGAATATTTTGTAGTTGGGATAGCAATCATAACAATATCTTTGGAGAATATAACTGGGATGATGGCATGATCGATGAAGTGGATCTTTACGCTGATGTTCACATCGGACGATATCCCTGTACCACTCAAGAAGAAGTCAACACCGTAGTCTCAAAAATCATCACCTACGAAACCACAACCGCATCAGAAAATTGGTTCAATACATTAGTATTAATGGGTGGCGACACCTTTCCAAATCATGGGAACATAGAAGGAGAATTTGTAACCCAAAAAATCGCTGAAGTTCGCCCTGAATTCACCGCAAAAAAAATATGGACATCACAACGCAACTACAATCCATTTACAATTGATTTCACACTATCTCAAGGAGCAGGATTTGTCAGTTATTCTGGCCATGGATATGAACAAGGATTCGGAACATCACCACCGAATGTAGAAAAACGTATAGAATATTGGTCTCCCTATATCATTGGATTACTGAACCGTAATAAACTTCCTATCATATTTTTCGATGCTTGTTCAACCTCTAAACTAGATTTTGATTTAGAGGGCTTTGAAGAATTTTATCCCTACTTTAGTGTAATCATAAAAGCACTTCAAGGATCTGATTATGACCCAACTCAACCATTTCCCTGCTTTTCCTGGCAACTCATAAAAAAACCAACTGGTGGTGCTATAGCAACCATTGGATCGACACGGGTTGCTTTCACCCACGTTGATAATGGCGGGATACATGGTGGTGCTAGTTACCTTAATTACCATTTCTTCCAAGCCTATACTCAAGGGATAACAGTCTCAGAAATGCTGACGAGTGCTCAAAATAACTACATCAATAATGTTGGTTATGACTGTGTAACACTTGAGGAGTTCATCCTTTTAGGAGATCCCAGTCTTCGAACCGGTGGGTATTAAAAAAACTTACCTCCTCTATTTTTTCTTTGATTCAACATTGATTTTTTCCTGGATATTTGCTAACCGTTTCGCTAATTCAATATATTGCTCTAGGTCAGTGTTTAAATTAATCATTACTTTTGCGCCGTCTGGTGAACCACCACCATGCATACATCCTGGAACACCAGCGCCAATGGTTAACCATTCGATAAGACGCGCGATTTTCGCCCGTGTTTCTCCAGAGCAATTTGCTTTCAGATATTTTTTTAATAAATCGCCATACCGTGGGTCATTCATATCGGTGCATGAGGGAAGACACCCTGTCTCAGCTATACCACCTGCGATTTCTTGTGTGATTCTTTTTGTTTCATAGGGGAGAGTAGCAACATGGACCTTATTGACATTAGATAATTTCATATCTGGAAGCCATACACCCGAGGGATGTTTCTTTCCTAAAACAGCTGCGGCAATACCCATCCCAAACGTTGTTTCATTATTGATGATCATCTCAGTGATTTTCTGACGAAATACTTTTTCAGAAAGACCATTTGCTCGAGCCATTAACGATGCAGCCCCAACCATGACATCACCCTGTCCGGCA
Source organism: Thermoplasmatota archaeon (assembly GCA_018824925.1). Lineage (GTDB taxonomy): Archaea > Thermoplasmatota > E2 > DHVEG-1 > DHVEG-1 > JAHJFH01. The sequence continues at coordinate 6,347 of JAHJFH010000015.1, read as the reverse complement.
ACACATCCACCTATCGCTGCACGATAGGGAGCGATGAAATTCATGACGGCCTTTCCGGCAAAATCATATTCTCGGCACATAAATACGCGTTCATGTGGAATAAAAACATCTTCAAAGAGAAGATATGCTTGGGTAATCCCCCCAATTTCAACTGGATTATCAAAACCATCTTCTAATTCCCGGGTATCGCTTGGACGACGGGTTTCAACAATCGTAAGATTTTCAACATCACGGGGAATTACAAATGAAATAGCATAATTTTTATCAGCTTCTTTATACCCAGTTCCGGGCATAATAAAAATCTCATTTGCTGCGGCTATCCCACAGATCATTACCTTTGCACCACGGACAACAATACCTTTATCTGTTTCATTAACAATATGCAGACTCATATCAGGATCATCTTGTTCAGATGGTGTTTTTGCCCGATCACCTTTGGGATCTGTTAACGCACCAGAGAGGGTAATGTCTCGTGTTTGTGCATCGATTAGCCATGTTTTCATACGATCATGATAGCTTGTATGTAAAGTTATATCCATATCATACGTTGCTGCCCACATAGCATTTATCGCATTGAAACCAGCGCAGCGACCCCCTGTGCATGTTCCCGTTAAATTGAACATTAATCGCTTCATTTTAACATTATTGATCATGTCTTCAGCATTTTGAATTAAGGCCAGATACCTAATTACAGGTTTACCAGTGAGATTCGAGGTGGTGGTGAGAATTTCTTTGTATTGTTCTTTTTGTGCTGCATCAAAAATCTGAGCATGTCCATCAACCGTTCGTTTGGTGGCCGGATGTTTAGTAACATCTTTAATTAGTTCACCAAATTTATAGATATTAGGTCTCATTTTTTGAAGACTTTTTTTGTATTCAACACCATTTTTCATAAAAATTTCTCAACTCCTTCGATTATTGAGAATTAATGATAGACATCTTGTATCTGACAGTCACTAGGTCAATAGGTAGCGTATTTAAATTTTGTTATTTAGAAAAAGAGAAAGAGGTGTGTTTTTATTCCTGTAATCTATCCTAAGACAAACAGTAAAAACACGAGTTTTGGTTCGTAGACAATACTTGCTGTTACACCTTCATCGCAGGTGACATCTATAGTTATTGTGGGTTTACCGATACCAAATACTGTCACTTTTGCTGATTGAGATGTACCAGCAGTTAGATCTCCGAGAGATGCATTGGCGATTCCACCAGATGGAAGCAGTATTAATCCGCCTGAGAAGGTGAAACTAACTTCAACATTTGTTGCATCAGCAGTTCCTGTGTTTTCGACGGTTGCGGTTACACCGAGTCCACCAGTAACAGTGACTTCAATTTCTGGTTGAGCAAAATCGTAGTCATAGCTATAAAGTGTCCAGTCGACAGGTGGTTCGACATAAGGTTCGGGGCTGATCATGACGAAATCAGCTGGGTCATTGGTTTTGGTTGAAACTAATACTTGAAATCGATCTGGTTCATAAAGATCTGTTCCGGTTTTTGCCCAAAAATTGATAGTTATGCCTTCTGTAGCTTCAGTGACATTAAAGTCATCTATTCCAAGCCAGAATGAGTCACGATTCACACAGCGTATTGCGACATAGAAGTCGGTGTCTCCTGTGGTGAGCTGAGGTGTTATTAACCAGTCATCAGTGTTTGGATCAACGGGTACTTCATCAAAACAGGCTGCATATTTTTCCCCAGAGTGTGCAGCATCAGTTTCTAATGGTGGTTCAGTATATGCAGGTACAAATATGATGTAGGCGCCGATGTATCCCATATTTGGGAATTGGTAGTTTTGGAATCCCCAAGTAGCTTCTCCATTGACATCATATTGTGTCCAGGGTGGAAAGTCAAGGACGAAATCATCGTAGCTTTCAAAATCATCCTCGAAGAGTACTGATTTTGGTGTTGGCAATGGGGTGTTTATATCAGTTTTTTGTGGTGTAGACATGTTTTTTGTACCGATTGGTTTGGTTTGTATTGCAGCACCTGGCATGATAAAGGCGAGGGCTATTGCAATAACAACAGCTGCTTGTATAACATACTTTAGGTTCTTCATATTTTGTTTTTCCCCCTAAGTAATGGTGGTGTGTATCCTAAATTAAAATATATTATCATTGGATATAAATCTTTCCTAGTTTTTTTTTGTACATATCATATCTTATGTGCATTTTTCTGATTATTACAATAATTTTGTCTTGATTTTAGGGAGATGCAAAGTTTTAATACCTTATTGTTGGTAGTTTGTTAGGTAGGTTAGAAGCAAATATGAAAATTAGTGCTTGTCCACGATGTGGGAGTAAAAATATTTTTGCGGGGAAGATGAGTTCTGGTATATTATTTGGTGTGACTTCATGGACTGAGGAATGTCGTGATTGCGGATATCAGGGGAGTCCCTTACTTTTTAATTCTATGGATGAGTATGTTTCTTTTCTTACTCGATTACAAAAGCAGCGTGATCAGGATTCTCAACAGACAATTGGGGATTCTTCAAATGTAATGATGGATGATGGTAAGCAGAGTTCTTGTGAGGGGATTTTTTCAGATGTTCATTGGCATCGGAGGAAATGGTGGGTGGAAATTATGATTGCTAGTATTCTTGCAACATTTGTGAGTGTCACTAGTACGTTTCGGAATGTCTCACTATTTGGTACTGGTGTGGGTGTTTTGTATTCTGTGTTGGAGTTCATCATCTTTTTTATCTTCATTCTTATCGGTATTGTGATTGTTGAGTATATTTTGTTTTTTGCGTTTAAAAAAATAAAAAAGTGTTAGAGGGTTTTTCACTTATTTTTCATGAAGGGTGAAGATCCATTCACACCAGAGATTTTTGGGATGAGTATCAGGGGGGCAGACCGTGCAGGTGACTTGGATGTGTGGGTTAAATTCTTGGGCAAATGATTCTAGATATCCTTTCCTTACGGGTTTACATCCAAATTCTTTAAGGCCTTTTTTTAATCGGGTGTTTTGTACGCGACATGTACGATTACGAATGATGGCCTTTGTAGGAGAGATTTCGATTTCTTTATCTTCGAGGTCGAGTGCCCAGCCGGAATATTGAAGGGTATGCATCATAGTGGGGATATCGTTTTTGGTTATCTGTAATAGTTCTTTGAGTCGTCGTGCTTCTATTTTTCCCATAACTTGCCAGACTTGTTGGTCCACCTCTGTTGCTTGTGGTGTCCCCCAGCGTTGTTCGATACCAAGATAATAGAGGCCATCGACTGCCCAGAGATTGCGTAGATGCATAAGGATAAAATCTGGTAGGGTTTCTTTTGGGAGTTTGGATAGTAATTGTCGGTCTGTTTCGCGGGATGTCATGTGAGGTACCTGATAATGATCTTTTTTTTAATAGGGTTATCCCATTTTTTCTTTGATGGCGTTGGTAAGTTTTGGGAGTACTTCGTAGAGATCTCCGACAATGCCATAGTCTGCTGAGTTGAATATGAGGGCTTCAGGGTCTTTGTTGACGGCGACTATGATGTCTGAGTCCCGCATCCCTGCGATATGTTGAATTTGTCCAGATATGCCGACGGCGATGTAGAGTTTTGGTTTGACTTTATGGCCAGATAGTCCTATCCAGTGATCTTCGGATAACCATTTTAGGTCTGCGGCGATGGGACGTGAGCATCCAATGGTTCTTCCTTTCAGGACATCTGCGAGATCTTGGATGAGTTTGATATCTGCCTTGTTTTTGAAACCTCGGCCGCAGGAAACAATGATTTTAGCGTCCTCGACATTGACTCCTTCTGATTTGAGTGTTTTTACCTCGGTTATTTTAGATGGAATCATAATTTCTTGTGGTTTGAACGTGGTTTTTTCTCCTTTTCGACTAGTATCTGGTTTCAGGGCGGTATAGTATTTTGGTGGGATTGTGAGCACATAGGGTGGTTGAGTGAATTGCATGGTGGTTATGGCGTTTCCACTGTAGGCTATGCGATTTGCTTGGAGTGTGTTGTTGGTGATAGTGATGTTAGTTGCGTCGATGATGCAGCCGGTGTTGAGCAGCGCGGCTAATCGACTAGCAAGTTCTTTCCCATTTTTCGTTGATCCAATGAGGATGGTTTGGGTTTTGTGTTTTTCGATGATTTGTTTAAGGTAGGTAGCGTATTCCTCTACTTTGAATTGGGTTTTATCGGTGGTGATGGTGATGACAGTGTCGGCGCCATGGCTGATGAGGTCGTCAGCTGATATGGTATTTTGGATGGTTGCGGCGACAATGGGTGTTTTGAAGTGTTTTGCGAGGTCGTGTGCACCATGTAAAAGTTCGAAGAATACATTTTTATTATCTGAATATACGAGAACCATAGGTGATCACCCCAGGACTCCATCTTTAGCGAGGTCTTCAACAAGTTGCTTGATTGCGGTGTCGATATCATCTTGGTAGATCTTGTTTTTTCGGTCCATGGATACACCAGTGATAGCGATTTGTTTGATATGGGGTTTTGGTGGTGTGTCGAAAAGGTCGTTGATATTCCATTCATGAATGGGTTTGTTTGCTGATGCAAGGATTTGCATGAGGCTGGGGAGTCGTGGTTCATTGATTTCTTTGGTTACAGATACGACGACGGGGTAGGTGGATTCGATGGTGACTGCTTCATCACCGAGGTTGCGTTCTCCGATGAATTTATCTTTTTCTGCAGTGATTTTATGTGCATAGGTGATTTGAGGTATTTGGAGTTCTCCAGCGATTCGTGGCGCGATTTGTCCTGAGAAGAGATCAATAGATGCTTCGCCACAGAGAATGATATCAAAGTCTTTGATTTTTTGTATAGCGGCGGCAAGGAGTTTACCAACGAGGAAATAATCACTGTTGTCTGGCGGGGGGATGATAATGGCTTCATCTGCGCCCATAGCAAGGAGTTCTTTGATTTTTTCTTTTACGGTTGGGGGTCCAACAGTGACGACGGTGATTTTACCACCATGTTGTTCTTTGATTTTAATGGCTGATTCGAGAGCGTTCTTGTCAATGTCACTGATTTTTACGGGTATGCCTGTGAGAATGGGTTTATTGGTGGTTTTATCTATTTTGATTTCTGAGACGTCAACAACTTGTTTTGCACATACGATTATATTCATGGGTTTACCCCTTTTTTCTTCATTTCTTCTTCACGTAATTGTTTACGTTTTATTTTGCCACTTTGGGTTTTTGGTAGTTCGGTGACAAAATCAATCTCCCGTGGATATTTGTAGGGAGCTGCCTCTTTTTTGCAGTGATCTTGAATTTCTTTTTTTAGGTTTTCTGAGGTATCCTTTGGGTTTTGCAGAATGATAAATGCTTTAACGATAACACCGCGCATTTCATCGGGGCTGGCGACTACTGCACATTCAAGTACTTTTGGGTATGAAATGATGGCTGATTCTACTTCGAAGGGTGAGATGCGGTAGCCACTTGCCATAATGAGGTCATCATCTCGTCCGGAAAACCAGTAATAGTCATCATCATCTTGGTAGAGAACGTCCCCGGTGATGAACCATCCGTTTTTGAAGCTTTTTTTGGTTTTTTCAGTTTTATTCCAATATTCGCGGAATAAACCCGGATCATCTTGTTTTATCGCAAGGGTTCCTGGTTCTCCATGAGCGACAGGGGTTCCTGATGCATTGAGAAGTGCACAGGTATGACCGGGTTGTGGTTTTCCACAGGAACCTGGTTTTATTTTCATCCCGGGCATGTTTGATAGATATACCATGACTTCGGTCATGCCGATGCCATCATAGATATCGAGTTTAAATCGTCGTTTCCATGCTTTGATGACCTGTGGGTTTAGTGGTTCTCCGGCAGAGATACAATGTCGTAATGAGCTGAGATTATATTTTTTTTCTGCGTCCTTGATTGTGAGAAACATGCGATAGGCGGTGGGGACAGATGCGAGGTTGGTGATATGATATTTTTCGATAAATTCAAACCATTTTTCGGGATCAAACCGACCATCATAAACAAAGGTAGTTATTCCCCAACGCCAGGTATATAAAAAACCATTTCCTAGGGGATAAATCCAGTTGAGATCTCCGGTATGGCCAACAATATCGATGGGTTGTCCTAGTTGCCAGTATCGGACACTTGGGTCATTGCCGATAACCCAACGGTGTAGATGTACGGCTCCTTTTGGGTCACCTGTGGTTCCTGAGGTGTAGCAGAAAAAAGCCATGTCAGTGGCTTTTGTTTTTTCAAGAATAAGGTGTTCTGAGGCGTTTTTCATGAGTTCCATATAGGAAAGCTCATCGTTTTTTGGGTTATCGATAACGATGATATATTGAAGGGTGGGGCAGTCTTTTTGTATCGCATGGACTTGCTCGATATATTTTGCGGTGGTGATGACCATTTTTGCTTTACTATCTTTTATACGATA
>JAHJFH010000125.1 GCA_018824925.1 Thermoplasmatota archaeon | reverse complement strand
GGAATCTGAAATCAATATTCTATCATGGACGATTGTCAGGTACCGGGTATGTATCAATATTACCGGTAGACCAAGGTATCGAGCATTCAGCAGCTGCATCGTTTGCACCAAATCCCCTGTATTTTGATCCAGAAAATATTGTAAAACTAGCTATAGATGGTGGATGTAACGCGGTTGCCTCAACCTTAGGAGTTCTTGGTGCGGTTTCTCGTAGATATGCACATCGAATTCCATTTATCGTAAAAATTAATCATAATGAGTTGCTTTCGTACCCTAATACGTTTGATCAAATCATGTTTGCTGATGTTGATCAGGCATGGGATATGGGTGCTGCCGCCATTGGATGTACTATCTATTTTGGATCACCAGAGTCTAATCGACAGATACTAGAGGTTTCACAGGCATTCAAATATGCACATGAGCTAGGATTAGTAACAATTCTGTGGTGTTATTTAAGGAATCCAGCGTTCAAAGTCGATGGTATTGATTATCATAGTTCCGCGGATTTAACTGGTCAAGCAAATCATCTTGGTGTGACAATTAAGGCAGATATTATAAAACAAAAACTTCCGACGGTTAATGGCGGGTATGTCGCGTTAAATAAAGGTGGCGTGAAATTTGGGAAATATAGTGATCGTATTTATAATGATTTAACGACGGATCATCCTATTGATTTGACTCGATATCAAATCGCAAATTGTTATATGGGACGTAGTGGTTTGATTAACTCTGGTGGAGCCTCAGGGAAAAATGATTTTGCGCAAGCGGTTCGGACAGCGGTTATTAACAAGCGTGCGGGTGGTATGGGATTGATTTCAGGTCGGAAAGCGTTTCAAAAATCGTTTGATGATGGTATACATCTTTTACACAATATTCAGGATGTCTATCTTTGCAAAGATGTAACTATTGCATAACCAGTAGTTTCTTCCTTTTTTTTCTTTTCATAATCTATATTTAGGGAGTTAACAATAAGTGGATTCGTATGGGTTTTACTCTTGCTGAGAAATTACTTGCGCACGCTGCATCTGAATCTAATGTGTATGCTGGTGAGTATGTCACTGCATCTATTGATCTTGCGGTTTCTCATGATAACTCCGCATTAGTGATCGATCGTTTTCATGAGCTCGGTGGAAACAAGGTAAGAACTCCTGAGAAGATTGTTATCATTTTAGATCATCGTACACCAGCAAATACCATTATGTCGGCTAATCTTCAAAAACGTGTTCGTCATTTTATAATTGATCAAAACATCCCTCTTTTTTTTGATGTTGGTGAGGGGATTTGTCATCAAGTGTTATTTGAAAAGCGATTAATAGCACCCGGAATGGTCGTGGTGGGATCTGATTCACATATGACAACCCATGGAGCAGTTAGTGCATTTGCAACAGGTGTAGGAGCTATTGATCTTGCGGCAATCTGGAAGGAAGGGACGCTGTGGTTTAAGGTCCCGCAGACACTTAAATTTATTGTCCAGGGAACGCTATCTTCATTTGTTACAGCAAAAGATATAAGTCTTTCAATTATTGGTAAGATCGGTGCAGCAGGGGCGTCATATCGATCCTGTGAATTTTATGGAACTGCAATCAAAGATTTGAGCCTTGCTAGTCGACTGTGTCTTTGTAATATGATGATGGAAGCCGGTGCGAAAAACGCAATAATTCCTAGTGATGAGAATCTTCGTTTTTGGTTCAATGATGCAAAAAAATCTCGGTATGATGTGGTTTATGCTGATGCAGATGCGATGTATGAAAAAGAGTATATAATTGATGTCGCTGAATTGGTTCCTCAAATTGCGTGTCCACATTCGGTGGACAACGTCAAACCAGTTTCAGCAGTACATGATGTCGCTATTGATCAAATATTGATAGGATCATGTACAAATGGACGGCTTGAGGATTTTGCGATCGCTGCTGAGATTATTGGGTCTCGAAAGGTTTGTAATACAGTTCGGTTATTGCTTGTTCCAGCTTCACGGACTGTTTTGTTAAATGCGGTAAAAAAAGGGTATCTGCAGCGTCTTATCAAAGCCGGGGGAATCCTGTTGCCCCCCGGTTGTGGTCCTTGTTTAGGATTACACCAAGGAGTGGTTGCGGATAATGAAATAGTTCTTTCCACTTCAAATCGTAATTTTCAGGGGAGAATGGGCGCGGCATCTGCTCAGATTTATTTATCATCACCAGCGGTTGCTGCAGCCTCCGCTGTCACTGGTGTTATTTCAGATCCACGGGAGGTAGTACGATGATTATTAGGGGGAGGGTATACTGTCTGGGTGATGCAATCAATACCGATGTTATTATTCCAGGGAGGTTTTTAACAATACAGGATCCCTATGAATTGGCAAGAAAAGCGTTTGCTGATAGTGATCCATTATTTCTTGATCATGTTGCAGAAACAAATATTATTGTTGCTGGGGAGAATTTTGGGTGCGGAAGCTCCCGCGAGCAAGCTGCGATTTGTTTAAAGTTTGCTGGTGTGAAAGCTATTGTTTCTTCATCATTTGCACGGATTTTTTTTCGTAATGCAATTAATGTAGGTTTACCTGTTATTGAATGTAGTAGTGCAGTTAATGAAATTTCTGCGGGTGATACGCTTACCATTGATGTTGGTAAGGGAGTAATTAAGAATAGGTCTCTCAGTAAACAATGGACGTGTGTTTCATATCCTGAGTGGATGGTATCTATTCTTACTGCGGGTGGCTATATTTCTTATATTCGAAAGAACAAGGCATTGTAAGGTGTGTTTCTATGATATTTGGACTGCTTTGACACCTTGTGCTTGGCAAATGATAGGTATGAGTGATCCAGGGATTGGTTTTTCGGTTATGATAAAAAGTCGAGGTGCTTCGGTAAGTTCGAAGTCATCAACTATTGCTTGTCGAATACTGATGTTATGGGTGGCTATTATTGTTGATATTTCTGCGAGTATACCAGGCATACTTGGATCCTCAGGAATGATTTCGAGTACACCCCAGTTCATAGCTGGTGCAACGTTTTTTAAATGACAGGTTGGTGAAAGTTGGGAAAAAATGGTGGAGAGTCGTGGGTTTTGTTCGATAGTTTCGATGGTTGCCATTACAATGCGACGGTCGGTATTAAATGCCCGGGCGATTTTTGAGGGGGAGAGTTCAATGGTTCCACAAAAGAGTTTTCCTTGAGAAATATGTAGTCCATATTCGAGCATTTTTTGTGCGATGATTTTTTGTTTTGGGAAGGCATTGAAATATCGTGCAATATATTGCCACATGGTGCAGTGGTATGTTTTTTTTGATTATTTAGGTTTTGTTCATTTTGGCAAACTTACATCCATTAATGTATATTTTTGTACAATAATGTACATTTTTTAGAAATATTTATATAGAGTAAAAACAATAATAATAGTATGGCGCACATAAAAATCATCCTTGATGAAAATGACATACCAAAAAAATGGTACAACATCCAAGCAGACCTACCAAAACCACTAGACCCACCCCTCAACCCACAAACCAAAAAACCAATCAGCCCTGACGATCTAAAGGCCATCTTTCCCATGGAACTCATCAGACAAGAAGTCAGCCAAGACCGATACATATCCATACCCCCACCCGTCCGAGAAATCTACCGTACATGGCGACCCAGCCCCCTCTACCGAGCAAAACGTCTCGAAAAATTCCTCAAAACACCAGCCCACATCTACTACAAATGGGAAGGCGTCAGTCCACCCGGCAGCCACAAACCCAACTCAGCAGTCCCCCAAGTCTACTACAACATGAAAGCCGGTGTTGACCGAATCGCAACAGAAACTGGTGCTGGACAATGGGGATCCTCCCTCGCATTCAGCTGCAGGATTTTTAACATACAATGTCGCGTATATATGGTTAAATGTAGCTATGAACAAAAACCCTACCGACGAATCCTTATGGAAAACTGGGGTGCTGAAGTATTTCCCAGCCCAACCACACTAACCAACGCTGGACGTACCATACTTAAACAAAACCCCAACACCAGTGGGAGCCTTGGAATAGCAATCAGTGAAGCAATTGAAGACGCAGCAACCCATGACAACACCAATTATGCCCTTGGATCCGTACTGAACCATGTTGTTCTCCATCAAACTGTCATCGGACTTGAGTTGAAAAAACAACTCGAACAACTTGAAGAATACCCTGATATACTCCTCGGATGTGTTGGAGGCGGAAGTAATTTCTCAGGTGCCTCATTTCCCTTTGTCAGAGACAAAATACTTGGCAAACACCCCGATCTACGAATCATTTCCGTTGAACCCACGGCCTGTCCAACTTTAACCAAAGGAGCATACACCTATGATTTTGGTGATACCGCAGGAATGACTCCACTCCTCAAAATGTACACCCTCGGCCATACCTTCGTACCCGCAGCAATTCACGCCGGTGGACTCAGATACCATGGTGACTCACCCCTTCTCTCCAAACTAACGAAAGAACGATACATGGAAGCCGTTGCCTACCAACAGCGGGAAGTTTTTGAAGCAGCAAAACTATTTACTCAACTCGAAGGATTCCTCCCCGCACCAGAATCTGCTCATGCTATCAAAGCAGCCATCGACTTCGCCCTCATATGCAAAGCTCGAAAAGAAGCAAAAGTCATCGTCTTTGCCAACAGCGGACATGGACATTTTGATCTCTCAGCCTACGAAGCCTACAATACCAATACCATCAAAAACTGCGAACATTCACCAGAAGAAATCAAAAAGGCAGTAACCACCTTACAAAAAATCCATAAATAAAAACAACCAAAACAAAGAAATACTTACTAAAAACAAGGAAGCCCAAAGGCAGATTGTGAAGGTGATGCATGGATCTACACCAGCATAAAACGACGATCCTACCTGTTTATCCCCTACGCAGTAGGAAAATGGACACAACAAACCTGCAACGAGATGATTGAGAAACTATTCCACCGAGTGCAACTTCCCCGCCCAGGGAACAAGATACAGATTTTCTCAGATGGAAACGATGACTACACCTACGTCCTCCCAGCATATTATCCAGAGACCTGTATGGACTACGGCCAACTCATTAAAATCAGAGAAGGCGGCAAAGTAATAGACAAGACACACAAGATCGTCTACGGATCTCCATCAGTAGAGGATATAGAAACCACTGATGTCGAGAACTTCAACGACATCCTACGAGAAAGAGTTGGTCGACTGGTGAGAAAAACCAAATGTTACTCCAAACAGAAAAATACTCTCATCAACGCGATAGAAGTCATTCAATTCCATTGGGACTTCATGGATCCCCTGCCGTCAGGAGAAACGCCAGCTATGATCGAATCTTTGTCAGATCACCTATGGTCATGGGATGATTTTTTATTATACCATTTTGCTGTCTAAATTAGGACAATGCCAAATATTCTTGCATTTTTTAACGATTCCATTTTTCTTTCGCCACCATAAAAGTAGATCTCTTTTTAAAAACTATATATTCTCTTATTATAAGGATTATGCTTTGAAAAAAAATCGTAGAATAAAATAAACATCATTCTATGAGTTATATCTTTGAATTCACTATATTTGCACTATAATGAATAAACGGCTGTGTTAGAATCATCCAAAAGCCTATAAAAGAGTAACCTCATTTGTATTTCCATTCTGAGGAGAGAATGCCTATGGATTGGAGAAACCGAAGCGCCTATGTTTTTATAAAAACCTTTAAGGGAAAGGCAACCAATGTATGGAAACGTTTTCAAACATGGGATAATGTAATCGGAACCTGGATTGTCTCAGGAGATTACGACGTTATCGTATGGTTTGATGCCCAAGATATGGAAACGGTACATCGCTGCGTTGCTGAAATCAAAAAATGGAATGAAGTAGAACAAACCAATTCTCACATGGTCTACAACGGATTTAAAACTGAAAAATGGTGGTGGGAAAGCCCTGCAGGAAGTTGGGTATTAATCAGAGAACATATGTTACAAGATCCGCAGAAATTACAGAAATGGGATTGGATAACCAGTGGTGCCAGTATCCCTGGTGAATATGATTACATTAGTTGGGTAACGGGCAACTCCTGGGATGAAGTATGGAATCATCTCATGGAACTAAAAACCGAAAACTGGGAAACTGTTCCAACAGTGCCAATAAAATCATGGTGGAACGAACGTTGGAAAGACTATGGATGGTGGGGGTAAAACAACAATCCCACTTTTTTTCTTTTTTTTTCTCGATATCTTTATGTACCACCAGAGGGCTTAAAAAAGCTAACTAGTTATCCTATGTGATTTTACCCCAGAAAAGGTGGGAATCATGAAGGAGTTAGACATTTCAAAATTACGATTTGGGACTGAGCTTGTCAAACGCGGTTTTGCTAAAATGCAAAAAGGCGGTGTCATCATGGATGTCGTCAATGCTGATCATGCTCGTATCGCTGAAGAAAGCGGTGCGGTAGCTGTTATGGCACTCGAGCGGGTTCCAGCAGACATTCGAGCGCATGGCGGGGTCGCCCGTATGGCAGATCCTCAGGTAATACAGGAAATCATGGATGCCGT
>JAHJFH010000124.1 GCA_018824925.1 Thermoplasmatota archaeon | reverse complement strand
CCCAGGAGTTACTCACCAATCCGAACACCCTTCCAAAACGCAACATATCCCTTAATTTTTTTCGCCATATCCTTCGGCTCAGGATAATACCACGCTGCATCCTTATTCACCTCACCAGCCACCACCACATCATAATAACTCGCCCGTCCCTTCCACGGACACACACTATGTGTAGAACTCTCCCTCAAATACTCCTTATGAACCGCATCAGGGGGAAAATACAGGTTTCCCTCAACCTCAATAGTAGTATCACTTTCCGCTATTACCGCATCATGCCACATCGCTTTTACCAAAGGACCACCATAATCAATTTCTGATAAAAAAAGAGAATACTTATAAAAACATACCGCTGAAAAAAAAATAAAAAGAAAAAAAAGGACAAATCAAACCATACCTTTTGTCCTGATCTATCAGAACCGCGTTGCTTATTTCTTTGCAACGCCGCCCCATTTTGAGATATATATTATCCCCAGAACACAAATAATTGTTAATACTAGAGCTGTAACTATTGCCACAACTGCACCAGTAGCATCAGTTGGAGCAGTGATATTTATTCCAGTCATGTTAACGAGTCCTACTATAATATCTTTCCAAATTAGAGCTATGATGAAACCAAATGCCGCAGCTATTGCTACTGCTACGGTACTCTTTATTTCTTTCATGGTTACCATTTTTCACCTCCTTCCTAATTGTACTAACCCAGCGGTATAAATTTTAATCTTATATATAATTTTCTAAAAAATCGAGAAAAAAACGTATTCTTTACTACAACAAAGCACTTTTCTTCTTAATAATGGCATATACCCTATAACCGACGTTTCACAACCCACACAAACAACAATGCACCAACAACCACAACCAGTTCAAAACCCGGTGTAGACGTATTCGAACCATTTCCCCCATTTGTCATATCTACCACTATCTTCCCCGACAAAAGACCATATTCACTACATTCAGCAACCACTACGATATCATCACCCTGCGTCACCGAAAGATTATAGGTAGCAATCAACCCCTCACTATCCTCCCCCCAAGAATTCAACCGAATCTCACCCTCAGGAATCTCATTACCATTACGAAGAATACTCAATCGCGCAATATTATGAATCGTAATATCATTAGAATTATGCGCCACATTAATAACCAATAACCCTGACGTCACCTCATAACTCACCTCAATACTCGATGGCGGATGCGCCCATACCGACGAACACCACATCCCACTTAATACTAAGACTATCCCAAAAACTAAGAATGATCGACACCAACACCTGTTTTCATCACAACGACCAGCAATACTCATATCTCAAGCTCTCCTCATACTTATACCAAATCATCTACACAGTGGTATAAGAAAGTTACGACCCCCCAAAAAAATAACTATAGCATCCCAAACATACGAGTTACACATATACTAACAACCCCAATACTGCATGCACCACAACAAGCAACAACCCAATACCACCCCACCATCGATGCCACCATACCAACCAACCCGTTTTTTTGGAACCAACGTCACCACAAAGAACGCTACAACCAACAAAATAACACCTACGATCCCTAAATAAATTAATGCAGGGAAACCCAATATACGATACTACGAAAATTGCTCCAACATACAAGCGAGAATTCACTGATACTATAACTACATATTTTAACCATTACTAAATCCTTGATAGACATAGCGAAAGATTTAAAAAAAAAGTATCAATCAGCCATCTCTTGATGACACAAAAAAACTCCAACAACAAACTACTCACCATACTTCTGGCTGTTGTCATAATCTTTTCCATCGCGGTTCTTGCCTATACCAGCCTAGCACCACCCACAGAAAATGAAACTAACAATACCGCCCCCTCAGACTCAAACGGTACAGATGCATCCAAAGAACCCATCATCCTCACCATAACTTATGGAGAAGATTCACAAAAATTCACTCTTACCCAACTAAAAAATATGGAATACTATACCGGCTATGGTGGCTATCGCACCAGCTTCCCCGCCATCAAAGGCCAAGGAAACTACACGGGCATCCCCATAACTTCCCTTCTCATCCCCTATGTCGAAACCCTAGATTCCTATAAAATAACCGTAATTGCTGAGGATGATTACAGAAGTAACTATACCTATGACGAAATCATGGGAAATGTCTCCGTCTATGATGCAACAAATGCTTCCAATGAAAACCCCATAGCCACTGGAGGAGTCACACTCCTACTAGTGTATACCTTTGAAGGAAATCCTCTCAACATCTCACAGGACGGGCATCTCAAAATCGCATATGTCAATGGACCAGAAACCATCACCTCATCAAAATATTGGGCGAAATACGTTACAGAAATCCACATTATTGGAGAATAACCCCCCCATTCTTCCTCTTTTTTATACTAACCTTTTTATAACCCTGTATATTCCCGGTACACGGTGGAATTTTGGTAGTTAATATTGAGCGATTATTTTCAAAACGAGCCACACGTCTCCGATCATCAGAAATCCGAGAGCTGTTAAAAATCACCCAGATCCCCGGGATGATTTCCTTCGCAGGAGGTCTACCCAACCCAAATGCATTCCCTGTTGAAATCATTCATGAATGTATAGAAAAAGTCTTCAAAACCGATATCTCTAACGCCCTTCAATATGGAACTACTGAGGGTCTCACCTCACTCCGTGGCGTTCTTGCACAACGCATGCGTTCACAAAAAAACATCAACTGTGAACTCCATAATATTATTATGACAACCGGGGCACAACAAGGTCTTTCCCTTGTCGCCCTTTGTTTTATCGACCCGGGCGATACCTATCTTACAAGCGTTCCCACATACCTAGGTGCTATTCAAGCCTTCAATGCCTATGAAGCCAATTGTGAATCCATTCCTATGGATGAAGAGGGTATTGATACCGACTCACTGCGTCGAAACCTGGAACGCCTACGAAGAACCAGTATCCTCCCAAAATTCTTGTACGCGGTTCCCAACTTTCAAAACCCCTCCGGCGAAACCATGCCCCTAGCAACCCGGAAGGAACTGTTAGACATCGCCTCAGAATATGATTTTCTTATAGTCGAGGATGATCCCTATGGTGAACTCGTATTTGAGGGGGAAATGATTCCTCCGATTAAATCCTTTGACAAACGGGGTCGTGTCATCTATCTAAGCACCTTCTCAAAAATCCTAGCACCCGGTTTCCGCCTCGGATGGGTGATTGCTTCTAAAGAAATCTTAGATAAACTTATTCTTGCAAAACAAGCAACAGATCTCTGTACAAACGTATTTTCACAATATGTAGCCTATGAATATGTCAATGGTGGGTATCTTGATCGACAGGTTACGGAAATCAAGCGATTATATAAACGGAAACGAGACATCATGCTTGACTCCCTCAAAAAATATTTCCCCAAGAGCATCAAATGGACGGTACCCAAAGGAGGTATGTTCATTTGGATTAGTTTACCAAAAAGTATTGACACCCGGTTAATGTTTCAAAAAGCCCTTTCAAAGAAAATAGCCTATGTGGTTGGTGAAGCATTCTTCCCCGAGGGTGGTAACTATAATTCTATGCGACTCAATTTCTCATATTCCGAGGATGACGTAATCCCTGAAGGAATAAAGCGCCTCGCAGAGGTCATCAAAGAAGAGCTGGCAACATCGTATCAGCAGGAATCCTATGTTCCCGAAGGAGTCTAGAACCATTCCCCCGTATTAGAAAAACAACATCAACTCCTCCCCACATTTTTTTTTATTGTTTCTTAAGGATACCTATAAGGGAGGTAGCAATAAGTAAGATACCACTGATTCCAAGCACAATTGCACTACCCGTGGTGTTCTCACCAAACAAGGTTCCATGAAACATACCAGCAACAGCGAGTACGGCGAGGCTGAGCCCGATGATAAATTGTAGGACATACCATTTTTGTTGCATGATATATTTCTCCTTAAATGTTGGTAAAGAATTGTCGCATTTGACGACGATAATCTTCAAACGCCTGTTTTCCTTTATCTGTAAGTTTGAGCATGGTATGTGGTTTTTTTCCAATAAATTCCTTAATTATGATTATGTACCCGGCATTTTCAAGTTTCGTCATATGTGCTGAGAGATTCCCAAAGGTGAGGCCTGTTTGTCGCATGAGAAACAAGAAATCTGCGCTTTCCACAACAGAGAGTAACGCCATGATATTGAGTCGTGCGGGTTCGTGGATGAGTTTATCTATTGATGCGAGCATCCCTGAATCTGTTGGTGGTTGTTTAGCCCGCATTGGTGATCTCCTCAGTTGGAATAGGATATTTTTTGATGAATTGACTAAGTGTGTAGAGTCCAAGTAGTATGATGATGAAGCCGGGTAAACTAAAGGTTAATACATTGTTGATGGGTGGTTCAATGATGGTGTTTAGGTATTCTGTTATCATGATGCCTAATCCAACAATGAGTCCATAATAAAAGATGTGGGAAAAATCGATGAGGTAGGCAGTGAGGCCACAGATAAATATGGCAAAGAGTCCAGCACTAATAGGGACGGCATAACCTCCAAGAGCCGTGCTTACATCAATTTGGAATGGCCCGAGGTAGGTGAGGGTCAAAAGAATGATACTTATGGGAAAGGTGATAAGTGATATGATGAGCATTGCTCGGTGTTTTTTCTTGCGGTGACCACCATATTTGGCGATGCCGATTCGGGGGAGGCTGATATATTTTTTTGCGAGCATGTAGAAGAGTGGTGCTGGTACGATCATGAAGAATATGTATCCTAGTCCAATGATTTCTCTGAGGATGGGAGCTACCGCGAAGGATATGAGAAGGATGCCGAACATGATGTCGTATATACCATCTTGGAAGTTGATGTGGTAGGCTTTTTTTTCGAGTGTTTTAAGATTAATGTTTTCATTCATGGTGGTTTCCCTATAGTCCTTTATGTTGTTTGTGGTTTATATTACTTTGTATTGCAAAGTTGTTTATATTAAAAAAAACATTTTATGGTACTACACAATCGTTCAACAAAACCACTAAAATAATAACAAAAAACACCATTCACACACCAGGTTGGTGACACCATAGAACTCAATTTCTTCCTCTGGCCCATGCTCATCCCCCTCATACTCCCCATAGTCTACTGTATCCGCTGGAAAAAACAATCACTCCCCTCCCTTGGCATCATCACCCTCACTATGATTTTAATTGTTATTCTCTATTGGCCCCTCCTTCAAACCACCATTCTTGGCAATCACACCTACATTATCGTAAAAACACTCCTTTTCATTATTCTCCCACTCCTTCTCCTCATCGGTATTGAATACAAAAAAAAAAAATTGACACTCTCTGACCTTGGCATAGCCAAACATGGATGGCATCAAAGCATCCTCTCCGCACTCATTTTCCTGCCCCTAATGCTCCTCGCCACCTTCAGCATTTACATTATAACCAACACACATATAACCTCTGATCTCTTCTATGGCATAGAAAGCTTCTTCGAAGCATTCACCGAAGAATTTTTTTTCCGCGGTATTCTGTTTTTATTTCTCGCTAAAAAAACTACACTGAAAATCGCATACCTTACCTCACTTACCTGTTTTATCCTCAGTCACCCCCAACATATTACATCGCTTTACCTACTAACAACCACGATACAGGGTATCCTTACCCTTGAAATTTGTCGTCGATCAAAAAACCTCTTTGGTGCATGGATACTTCATGGCACCAACCGCTTTTTTACAATCGTTATACTACCGTTGATTATATTTCTATAAATAATAAAATATTTAGAAATACGATTTCTGCTATTGAACAATTAATAATAATCAATGAATTAGAACCGGTACATACATCGAAGTATGGGTCACCAGTCTCTTTATTATTTTATAACAAAACATAATGTACACTTATAAAAAACGAAATAATTGAGGCACTTTGCTTATTAATGAAAACAGGTTAAATAGGAAATAATATAAATTAGTTAAACTAATATAAACTAAGGTGAAATAATTATGACTCAAGCTTTGATAAAATTAAATGAAAACATTAATCGTGTTCTAAATATCGTCAAAGCCAAATATGATCTTAAAGATAAAAGTGAAGCAATTGAGTTTATCGTCAAAAAATATAT
>JAHJFH010000014.1 GCA_018824925.1 Thermoplasmatota archaeon | reverse complement strand
CTAAAAGTCGTCCATCCGGTTTAAGAATTTTCTTCATTTCTTTGATATATCGATGT
This sequence comes from Thermoplasmatota archaeon, assembly GCA_018824925.1. Classification (GTDB taxonomy): domain Archaea; phylum Thermoplasmatota; class E2; order DHVEG-1; family DHVEG-1; genus JAHJFH01. The sequence continues at coordinate 7,330 of JAHJFH010000014.1, read as the reverse complement.
TTATCTTCCGCATAACACAAGGATTCTAAGGAATAAACACAATCAAAAGAATTATGGGTAAAACCGGTGTTTAAGTATGATGTTTTCTTGAAAAAAATGTTATCTAGATGTTCCTTTTGCTTGATATTTTCCGCTAATTGTAATTCCTGCAAAGCTAGACTAATTCCATGATATTGATGATGGGGATACTTTTTTGCTAGGGTAATTAAGGTTACACCAACTCCACATCCTGCATCAAGAATCATTTTTGATGAGTCTTCTGAAAGTTGTAGCATACGAGCGATATACGTATTTATGTTTAACATCGCATCGTAATTTGTTTGTATACCGTTTTCAAAAAAACCGAAATGCCAGCCTTGATAGATATGGTTTTCATTGCGGTTAATACTTTTTGGTTGTGTCCATAACTGATTATATTTTTCTTCTATCGTGTTCTCAATGCTCTGAAAAGTGTCCACTATATGTCCTCCCTCAATGTTATAGGTAATATATGCAAAAGTTGATTATAAAGATTATTCTACATAAATAGAATAACCTTGTTCAACTGACCAAATTATTAGAAATGAATTTTTAGAATTCATCGCCCGGTATTTTTTTTCCGCTGACAATTTCCATTATGCTTTGGGCAAACATCCATCCAAAATAACCCATGAAGAAGGTGAAAAAGCCCATCACACTATATACTATGATATTGGTTATTGATTCATTTCCGCCTTGAAAGAATAGTAGGATTATGCTAACTGAAATGTAGATGAATATTAATAGAAAAATCCATCGAAGAGCATGAATGGTTACTTTCATTGTGGTAAACGGTATTTCCTCGATATCAATGCGTCTGTTTTTAAAATTTTTTGACAGTTTAGTCTTCCGAACTCCTCTTCGTGGCACGTTTTTCCTCCTAGAAATAATAATTTGAGAGCGATCCCATAAACCCAATAGCGAAAGGCTATAAAAGCTTAATTTGTAGCTATGTATGCATGTTTAATGCAGGCGTTCCTGCAGTTGAACACGCAGATGATAAGAATCTGCCTAGGTGTCTGCAATGATGCTAATTACGTCACCATCTTTGAGATGATGATCCGCACCGATGACCCGGTGGGTTCGTGCATCGATAGCGCGGATGAAATGTTCACCGAGATCAGTATGTACTCGAAAGGCGAGGTCTTTTGCGGTAGAGCCACGCGGGACTAAATGAGCGTCTGGTAGGATTCGTCCTTCTTTGTCGGTGAGATGTTGTTCATCCTCAACAGGATATACAACGATTAAATCGAGCATGGTTACTGCTTCTTCGATACATTGTTGTATTCCGGTGGATCCATATTTATCAAGGACATGGGTTTGAATATAGTTTAAAGCGTTTTTTTGTTTTTCAGATAATTCATCAGGTTTGAGTAGTGAAAAGGTGTTGCTACCGGGGATGTAGTTGATGAATCCTTTTTGGGTGGCGTTGGAGAGGGCAAGTTCACTTTCTGCACTGGTGGGGATAACCCGATATGTATCTGAGATTTCATTACGTTTTTCCATAAGAGTATTAGGTGCCTTATCTGCTTTATTAAATGCGATAATCATGGGTTTGCTTATGGTTCGGATGTATTCTGCGAGTTTGAACATCTCCGCTTCTGTCCATGATGATGGTTTATCAACGGATAATTCATGTGAGCGAATGGCGGCGGTAACGTGTTCTTCTTTTATGCGAAGGCCGGTGAGTTGTTCTGCTAACATACGAGCGATTTTTTTATTTTCTAACTCTGCTTGTCGAGCCATTCGATCCCAGGTTTTCATGATAATTCCATGAAGCCAATAGGATATTTCAATTTCGAGAAATTGTACATCTTTTAAGGGGTCGTAGCTGCCAAGTTCACAGGGGTTACCCTCTGCGTCGGTTGATCCTGAGGCATCAACGATATGTATGAGGGCATGGGCTTGTCGAAGGTCATCAAGGAATTTGTTTCCAAGGCCTTTTCCTTTGTGTGCATCAGGGACTAAACCAGCGACATCAATGGCTTCAATGGGTACGAATCGGGTGCCATCTTGGCATTTTGAGTTGTGGGGTGTGCAGGTTATTTTGAATTCTTGGCAGGGGCAGGGTTTTCGTATATACATCACACCGTGGTTTGCTTCGATGGTAGTGAAGGGGTAATTTGCGATTTCTGCATGAGCATCTGTTGCTGCGTTGAAGAATGTGGATTTGCCAACGTTTGGTTTACCTACAATTCCTAATTGCATGGTATTTTACTCCAATAATTCTTTTACCTCATCTACAACATCTGCGTGGCTGTCAAATCTAAGTATTTTTTCATTGGTTGTTTCGGTGTTGGTATGAAAACTTGTTCCATGTTTAGCGAGGAGGGTTCCGCGGATAACTGCTGTTTTTGCCATTAAAATTCGATCAGCGGTGATGGATCCTTCAACGATGGCGTTTTCGCCGATATGGGCGTCTCCACCAGTTTTTATGTTACCATAGATGTGGACGTTGTTGCCACAAAAAACGTCATCGGTGGCGGTTAGAGAGCCGTGCATGTTGGTGTGTTCGTCAATGGTTATCATTCCTTTGATGTCATAGTTGCCAATAACTTTGCAATGATGTCCAATGCGAAGGGAATAGTCGATACGTGATTTGGCAACTCCAATGATGGCACTATTGGGGATGAAGAGAAATGATTCTGATATGGGAATGGTTTCACCGTCGTTATGTTCAAGTTCTTCGAGGAGCCGTTCAATTTCTTCACTGTGCCCCATTTTCAACAACTGTAATAGATATATAAATATATATATTACGGTTGGGATGGGGCTTCGAATATTAATCCAGCCTTTCGCCTCAAATCCGTTCTCAATCTCAACACTATCCCCAACATCCAAATCTCCCTGCAAAGATAATTTTCCTTTCACCTTAACCTTCTCACCTAAATACACATTTGATCCAGAAATAATACTACCACCAATTGTTGAAAAGATATCAATCCGTACATCATTTGTGGCTTCTAAATCACCATCGGTAATAACATGCTCGCCAACAAAAATACGGCCTTTGGTTTTTATACCAAATTGTACTAAAGACCGATCAGCAATCACAACATCTCCTTTTGTCACAATCACTTTTTCCTCAAACTTAGTTTTATCAGGAATGACTAATGTTTTACGATCAAACACCATAGCAATATTGAAACCAATACCGGATTATAAAGACAACGCACCTTCATCAAAAGAGAGCAAAAATTCAAATAATAGCTCTTTATGCCTATTATACATATATATACACATAATCATCAAACCATACGATAAAACATCATTATCCAATTTCATAAAAAAAAAGGACCAGAAATTTTTTTTAAAACTATGGTGAGCAAAGGTGCCACAAGATACTACCCAACCCAAAGAAACCATTACGGAATTGACTCCGATTGATCAGTGGATTATTAAGAAAAAATTCAAAACAACGGAAGAAATCGAGGTACCAGAGCGATTAATAGATCAAGTCATCGGACAAGACAGTACAGTTGACATCATTAAAAAATCTGCAGAACAAAAACGCCATGTCATGCTTATCGGCGACCCCGGAACCGGAAAATCAATGGTTGCCCGAGCGATGACTGAATTTCTCCCGAAAGGTGAACTTGAAGACATTATTTCTTACCCAAATCAAGAGGACACTAATACCCCCCATATACGAGTCGTTCCTGGTGGAACTGCTAATGAAATCGTCAAAGCACAACGAGAGGAAGCACGAAAAAAGGCTGAGCAACAGAATAGTCTCATACTGACAATTGTGCTCATGATCGTTAGTTTCTCCCTTTTCGGAGCAATTTATACAGGTCATTTTGAATACGCTATATTTGGTATAATCGCTGCAGTAATGATTTATCTAATCGTCGCCCGTGGTGGCCTTAATCAACGACGAAATCTCCAACAAGTCCCAAAAATATTAGTAGGTCATGAAAAAGATGATGCTCCACCCTTTATTGACGCTACCGCAGCCCACTCAGGAGCACTTCTTGGTGATGTCCGCCATGATCCTTTTCAATCCGCAGGTCTTGAAACACCCCCCCATCAGCTTGTTGAAGCTGGAGCAATACACCGAGCTCACAAAGGAGTGCTATATATCGATGAAATCAACACCCTCAGTCTACAATCTCAACAACATCTTCTCACTGCGCTTCAAGAAAAGAAATTTCAGATTACCGGACAATCTGACCGAAGCTTCGGAGCAATGGTTAAAACAGAACCAACATCTTGTGATTTTATCCTTGTTTCAGCGGGTAATCTCGATGCATTAAAAGGAATGCACCCTGCACTTCGCAGTCGTATTCGAGGTTATGGATATGAAATCTACCTGAACAGTAGCATGGATGATACCGAAGAAAACCGAACAAAACTTATCCGTTTTGTTGCCCAGGAAGTCAAGAAAGATGGAAAAATACACCACTTTGACAAAGCCGCAGTTGGCGAAATAATCCATGAAGCCCAACGTCGTGCTGGTCGCAAAGGAAAACTATCTCTTAGACTACGTGAGCTCGGGGGTCTAGTTCGTGCAGCTGGCGATTTAGCCTATGAACAAAATAAAAAGATTGTTACACAAGAGGAAGTAATTAAAGCCAAAAAAATCGCCAGATCACTTGAACAACAAGTCGCTGACCGAGCTCTTGAATCACAGAAACATTACCGATCATTTCAAACAACGGGATGGGAAATCGGTGCAGTGAATGGTCTTGCTGTTCATTCAGCTGATCCATCAATGAGTGAATTTTCTGGGTTAGTCCTCCCAATCGTAGCAGAAGTTACCCCTGCAGGCTCACAATCAGAAGGAAAAGTAATTGCCACAGGAAAACTTGGTGAAATTGCTAAGGAATCAGTGCAAAATATCTCTGCCATTATCAAAAAATACATGGGACGAGACATATCAAAACATGATATACATATACAGTTCATCGGTACTTATGAAGGAGTCGAAGGTGATTCCGCAAGTATATCCTTAATCACAGCGGTTATTTCTGCGATGGAAAACGTCTATGTAAGGCAAGATGTGGCAATGACTGGATCCATAAGTATCAGAGGAACAGTATTACCAATTGGTGGTGTAACCGCAAAAATAGAAGCAGCCGCAGAAGCAGGAATCAAAAAGGTGCTCATCCCAAAATCCAATTTCTTAGATGTTCTTATTGAAGATAAATACCATGAACAAATTGAAATCGTCCCAGTTGAAACCCTTACCGATGTCCTTGAAAATGCATTAATTGGGGATGGAAAAGAACAACTTCTTAAAAAATTACGAGCAATGCGTCCCCCAAAAATAATTGGTAAAGTTGAGTTGGAATCTGAACAAAAATCCAAACCTCGTATAAAATCTGACCGATCAACAGAGGAATTAAAAAACACGGTGTCAGAACATCCAACTAAATAGATATCTTTTTTTGAAGAAACCCTATTCCCACATTGACAATGAAGGCATTATTCATAGGACGTTTTCAACCCTTTCATTTGGGACATCTACACATAATTCAACACATAGCATCTACCTATGAACATATCTTTATTGGAGTTGGTTCATCACAATATTCCTATACGTATGATAATCCATTTTCTTTTGAAGAACGAAAACTAATGATAACAGAAATTTTACATGAACAGGGTATCCAAAATTTTGCTATCATAGCAATACCTGATGTTCATGATCCTCCAAATTGGGTTGCACATGTCAAAAAAATATGTCCTCCTTTTGATATTGTCATTACCAATAACGATTTTACCGCTTCCCTATTTAAAGAGAAGGGATATGCAACTGAAAACACTCCGTTATTCGATCGTAAAAACCTTGCAGGTAAAGAAATCCGGAATCGAATTAGAAATAATCAGGAATGGGAATCCTTAGTCCCGATCATCATTTCCCGGTTAATTAAAAAAAAATTGGATGGGATTCACCGAATTCAAGCATATTCAAAGAAAAACAAGGTATCATGATCTTTTTTGGTAGGAATTGTAAAGATAGGTTTATATAGAATTTATACCCAAAAATATGCTTATGAAGCATGTGGTGAGGTCAGTAAATTCTCAAGCACAAGCAATGATTGAATTATTACGTCCTTTTACTCTACTAGCTCCGTTGATTGTCTCAAGCTGTGTTATTATCGCCAGTTTTTTTTATACTAATTCCAATGCATTAACCTTGAATGGTTTTTTATATATGGTACTCCCCGCAAGTTTGTGTTTTGCTTTACTAAATGGTGCTTCAAATACACTAAATCAAGCAACAGATTATACGGAGGATATAATTTCAAAGCCCTATCGACCTATCCCACGGGGTATCATTTCACGACGACAAGCGTTTTTTCTAGCAGTGTTATTGTATGCTAGTACATTTTTAGTGTCTTTATGTATTCATGAAATGTTTACGTTAATTATTACGCTCATCATGGTTTTTTCGATAACTTATTCTCTATTTCCACGTATGAAACAGTTTCTTTTTTTCAATCAATTATGGGTGGCAATTCCTAGAGGATTTTTAGCAATTTTAGGATCTTGGAGTGTGTTTGGTAACCCCTTTGATCATATACCCATTGTCATGGGTTTTATTGCTGCATTATTTTTATTTGGGGGGACTACAACAAAAGATATTTTGGATGCGGAAGCGGATAAAAAAGCTGGGACGCACACCCTGGTTAATGTCTATGGGGTTTCTCAGGCAGCTAAGATATCTGCAGTATTTATGGTTAGTGCGTTTTTGTTAATTCTTCCTTTAGTGGTCTTTCATATTATCGATGGATATTTTCTTTTTTTATCGTTTTTGGTAGTGTGTAGTGTTGTTATCTCATATCAGATGACGCATTCGCATCGGAATGATAAATATGAAAATACTTCAGCATGGACTTTGATGTATGGAACCTATTTTTTGTTTGCTCTTAGTTTTGCTTTTTTAGTAATTTCTTGTGCATAGGCCAGAAGGATTTTGAAGCATTGATGATTGCACTTATACCTGCGAGTGCTGCTGCAATGGTAAGATAGAAACCGGTGCTAAAACCCCAGGTGCTCGAAACTGAATATTCGAGGTTAGTTACTGTTGCGATAGTTTCACCTGAGCCGATTACTGGACCGATACTGACGTCACATAATGCGGACATGCCAGTGAAAAATATATATGAAATAGTAAGGGTTAATGTTAGTGCGATAAGAAGTAGAATGAGAGTGTAGCGTTGTTTGGATACATATTGAGTAAATATTGCACCTACTAAGCAGAGAAGTATGATGATGATAATCCATGTTATTGTTCCTAATACATCGGTAAATATTTGTGGTAGTTCTGCTTGGTTATAGAATGCATTACCGTTTGACGTTATGG
>JAHJFH010000123.1 GCA_018824925.1 Thermoplasmatota archaeon | reverse complement strand
TATTTAATATAAAATTTATAAAAATTCAAGGAGGTATACACTAGTTGTAACAAAAATGGTTAAATATATGACAGATGGTTTCTGTTTTTTGTGATGTGGAAAGAGTTAGCATTGTTGATTGGTTGTGCGTTCTTACCACCAATTATTTATGCTGTATGGATCAGAAATACCGAGAAAATACACAGGGAAGCATGGCGTCCTATTATCGTGTGTTTCCTATGGGGGGCAACGATTGCGATTATTGCATCACTTATTCTTGAAGTTCTTCTAAGTATGTCTGTAGCTATTACCTTTACTGAAGCAAGTCTGTTATCCTTTGTAGTAGTAGTATTTATTGCACCGTTTGCTGAGGAATTAACTAAACCACTGGCCTTACGATTGAGATCAGTTCGACGAGAGTTGGATGAGTTGGAGGATGGTTTAATATATGGTGCAGTAGCAGGATTAGGGTTCTCAGCGACAGAGAACTTGTTTTATGGATGGGATTTTCTGAGTGAAGGTATTCTTTTTTTCCTTGTTCTTATCGCGATTCGAAGTTTTGGTGCGTGTTTATTACATGCTGCCGCAACAGCTTTTACCGGATATGGGTATGGTCGGGCAATTATCCAGAGGACATCAATGATTCGGGTGATACCCTATTTTTTTGTGGCTATGGTGATGCATGCTTCATATAATTTTTTAGTTTCTCTTCCACAGTATGGGTTGTATCTAGGGTTTATTGCTGCAATGGTGTTAGTAGTAGTTTCCATTCGGTGGGTGCGAAAAAAAATTAGACTATTGGATGGTCAGTAGCGATTTTTTTTTATTGTTACTATCTGTTTCGCAGGGTATCTACTAGATTTGTGAGTAGCGGGAATCTATTTGAAAAGAAATGTGTGAGTATGTTTTTTAGTTGATTTAGATGGGAATATGGTTTGGGCATACTGATTTCGAATTGACTCCAGTTGCTTTCTGCATTATAATAATCTTTGGTTTTACTTGTTATAGTGTATGTGTTTTTTTCTGTCCAGGTATGAGTAAATGATTGTGGTTGGGCTGATGGGTAGGGTCCTTGCCAGTCTGTAGTGGTGCCATCTCCCCAGTCTATAAGGATAAAGAGGGTATCGTTTTCGGGATCCATGCTTGTGATTTCGTAGGTGTAGGGTGTGTTGATTTTTCCATTATGTTTGCCCGTAATGGAAGGTGATGTGGGTGGTGTATTTTCTCTAAGAATAAGGGTTGTGAGATAATAGGAATTGCTGGGTTGATGGGTGATGCGGATGCCGTCAGAGGCGATGTCGTAGGTTGTGGGGGTGTTATCTGAGAGTGTGGGGCTTGTGATAGTGAATTGGTAGGTTCCATCTGTGTTGGTTGTTGTTGTGTAGGTTTCGTTTGTTGAAGCAATATAGAGGTGGATAGGTTCGGTGTTGAGGGGTTGTGTGGTTGTGGTGTTAGTTGCGGTTCCGGTGATGGTTAGGGGGAGTGTTGGTAGTGTGGGGTTTGGGGTTATCGTGGTGGTAAATGTGGTTGGTTGTGGTATTCGTGTATAGGTGGTGAGGCTAAGGGTCATATGGATGGTGGTGTTTCCTTCGGTTTGGTTGATATGGGTTTTTATGAGGTTGCCTGCCTCAGGGGCGTACCATGCAGTGGTGGTTCCATGGCTAAGATGATAGGTGGAAAAGGTTCCTGCGGGGACCGTTATGGTTTCTTGTGATGTACAACTAATTGTCTCATCAATCCAGGTGTTGCTTGTATAGGTGTCATTTATTAAATCCCCTATGGTGAAGGATACTGTGTTGGAGCTGTGGGTAATGGTGGACCAATATTCATTTGGTGTTATGGGGAAGTCATAGAGTTCAAAGGGTGGTTGGAAGGTACTGTGGGAGATGAGTGTGTATGGTTGATAGATGAAATAGATGCGGATTGTACCAGATGAGAGTATGGCTGTGGAAAGTTCAGCGAGATCAGCCTGGCGTACTTGACTATAGCCGGCGATAGTGCCTTGGAGTTCACCGGTGATGCCTTCATAGGTAAGATCACCCGTGATGCTACCGCTGATGGTGATGTTGTAGATTGTTTCAGTTTTTGTGTCATGAGTTATTGTTTCGATGGTTGAGACGGTTTGTTTAAGGTTGGTGATGGTTCCGGTGAAGCTTCCATTTGGGCTGGTGTAGATAAGTGGGTTAACGGTATATGTCCAGCTGTCTCCGGGGTACCAGGTGGGTATGTCGGTGGTATCGGTTGGTGTGGTTTGGTATTGGTTGGCGATTAGGGTGGTTGGTGGGAGTAATTGGATTAGAATTATGATGGTTAGAATGATGTATTTTTTCATAGGTGTTTTTCCCCGTGATAAATTAGTATATGTAGCTGGATATATAAATGAGGTGGATAATTTATTTCTCGCAGAGATGTTTTTTTCTATGTATTGTTATAGCATTTGATTATTTTGTTTTGTAACAAGTGTTAATCAAAAGTTTTAAGTGCAGTGATAAATATAGTAGCAGTAACAAGGGGATTATCATTTATGAAACGAGAGTGCATTGCAATAATTGTGTTGATTATTTGTAGTTTATTTCTTAGTATTTCTGGTGTACAGGCAATCACTTCAAATGCGCCCATACCTCAACCATTAGATATGGAGCCTTATGAATATTATACCTATGATGAGATGACCACGTTATTACAGGATTTAGCTCAGAATAATTCTGAGTTTATGCACCTTGAGTCGCTGGGAACCACATTTCAAGGTCGTGATATTTGGTTAGTGAAATTTTCTGATCATGTCACAGATAATGAAGCAGAACCTGAGGTTCTTTTGATGGGGGCACATCATGGTGATGAGAAACCATCGTTTGAGGTATTGATTTATTTTATTAAATATATAATAGAAAAAGCAAAAATGCCAAATACTGATGATGATGGTGATGGGCTGATAAATGAGGATATGTTTGATGGCATCGATAATGATGGGGATGGTATTGTTGATGAGGATCCCTCCGAGGATAGAGTTCGTACGATATTAAATGAAACAGAGATTTATGTGGTTCCGATGGTAAATCCAGATGGGGTTGAGTTTGAATGGCGGAAGAATCGAGCACCGAATTATGGACCAGATGGTACCGCCTCATATATTACCTCATATGGGGTGGATTTGAATCGAAATTATGGGTATCGTTGGTTCTTTCCCAATATTTTTCCAGATCAATATAATCTGGAATGGCTAGAAGATGATCACAGCTGGACGTATCGTGGTGAGAAACCGTTTTGTGAAAATGAAACACAGGCAATAAAAACATTTGTTGAAGCCCACGATATTCAGATTTCGCTATCATACCATGATTATGGTGAGTGGATGGTTTTTCCGTGGATGCATACCAGTCGGTGGACACCGCATGAACTGCTCTTCCGATCCATTGGATATAATATTTCTCAGATTAATAAATATGAATTACGGATTTATGGGCAGTATGGGGAGCGAGAATATCTTTTCCCTCGGTTTTGTGGTACGCCTGGTTCATCGGAGAATTGGTTGTATGGCGAACAAGGAATTATTGCATATACCATTGAGTTATGTAAACGACGTCCTGAAAAAAATCCAACTGAAGTGTTAAATGCATGTTGGAAACATGTTGGTGTTAATCTTTATGTATGTCAGCGATCACAGACGGTGGAACAGGAAAAACTTGAGATGGTGCGATTTCCCAGGCTATATTCGTTTTTTGATTTCATATAGTTCATATGCTGTTTTCCTAAATTTTTTCTTTTTTTTT
>JAHJFH010000122.1 GCA_018824925.1 Thermoplasmatota archaeon | reverse complement strand
AACCTATTTCAAAAATGTTTACATATCCACTATTGAAAAAACCGTGTTTGACTGCTTCTACAAACCACAATATGCCGGCGGATATCGAGAACTTGTCAAAGCCTTAACAAATATACAAAAAATAAACTGGGACCACGTCGTACACTATTTCAACAAATTTGCATCGAATTCTTTATTCCAGCGAACAGGATACATACTTGAATTGCTCCAAGAAAAAGAAAATATACGACCACCAAAACATCTACTCAAAGAATTTAAAAAACACATCGGAAACACCACGAAACTTATTCCCAACGGAGCCTCAAAAGGGAAATATATCAAACAATGGAAACTTGTCGATAATCTTGGCATGAACACAATTTTTTCACGGTGATACAAAACATGATTGATCTTGACATGTTACGACTTCAGGCAGTAAAAACAGGACTGGGAATAAAATATCTCTCAAAAGAAGAACGGATATCCATACTCCTCGCCCAACTTAATGAACTGTTTCCTGACGATGTTATCTTAAAAGGAGGAACTGCTTTTAACAGAGGATACCTATACTCGATGAAAAGAGGACGATTCTCCGAAGATATTGATCTAGATTACTATAAGTATACCCCTCTTGATGATACTATAAAACAGATAAAAAATAAAATGAACAAAATTACTGAATTTGACGTTTCCCTACCTCGAATTCTACATCGCACACTACGATTTGACTGTCAATATGTTAACCAATTAGATGAAAAAGATAGAGTACAAGTAGAGTTTTATCTCAGTAAAAAGAAATCAGCTAAACCCGGTCAAAAGATGTTATTACAATCCCAATATGTACCAGTTTCAGCAACTCTTTTCATCGTTTATTCCTTAGAAGATCTTATTGCACAAAAATTAATCACCCTTTACAGCAGAGAGGAAGGAAAAGATATGTATGACTTGTTTTATGGTCTAGATTTGACGTATGATGAAAAAATAGTACAAGATGCTCTTTCTAAACTTTTTATTCATTATCACATCAACCAAACATACCCTACTTTTATCAAAGAACTCATAAAAAAAATAGATAAAATGCATACAAATTTACAATACATTGCAAATTCAACAAATCATTTTATACCTCGCAATTTACGACCAAATTGGGATGTATTTATGAGAATGCTAAAAGAAAAAATATTGGCTAATTTAAGCTCATTATAGAATAAATTGAGATATACTGGTCTATTTCGTGGAATGCACGAAACCCTGCTACACCCTATTTTCATTTTCCATTTCCGTGAGATAATTAGTTCAAAAATCCGTGAGATAGGATTTCCATTTTCCATGAGATAGTTCACCACTAATCTGAATATAAACCAAAAATAAGATGAGTAAATTAACACCCGCCACATGAATGAAAATATGATACAGCTGTATCAAAAAATCAAAACAGAATACCCCACCTATATGGGCCCAATTTTTGAAGAAGCAACAAGAAAAAACATACGACACCTAACCCATTTAGATTTCACCAAAATAGGACAATGGTGGCATAAAGACCAAGAAATCGATCTCATCCTCATCAACGAAAACACCAAAGAAATCACATTCTTCGAAATAAAATGGAAAAATCTTCGATACAAACAATCACACACTATTCTTAAAGAACTTCAAGGAAAAGCAAAATCAGTACAATGGCAGAACAAAAAACGAACAGAACGCTATGGCCTTATCGCAAAAACCATAGAAGAAAAAAACGATCTTCAACAACAAGGATATCTCATCTATGATTTAAGCGATTGGCAAAACTCAAAAGAAAAGCTAGAATAGATAAACCTACCCACTACTTTTCTTCAACACGGTTAATAACTGGCTCACCACCAACAACCTCTGCCCACTGTTACAACAATTCCTCCGCCTGAGTTATCAAAGCCTCTCTGGGTTGCTATCCGTGATTGTGTTAATCTTTTTGTTTTTCTACATCATCTTCACCCAACAACCACAACCCACCATATTTTGATACACAGCCCCGTAACCACACACCAAGAAAAATTCAATCTTAATGTACCGTTTCAACATCTATATTTAAATAACACAAGGAACATATAATATCTTATTTCCTATGGGAGGATCAAATATGAAAAAATTAATTGGAATCATAATAATTCTACAATTGTTACTAACAAGCATAGCAGTAGGTACAACATTTGATGTACTGTGCCAAAAAACAACATATAAAGGAACCCTATATGTCGGAGGAGCAGGTCCTGGAAATTACACAAAAATACAGGATGCTATCGATAATGCTACCACTGGTGATACCATTTATGTTTACAATGGAATCTACACAGAGACAGTACATATCAACACCACATTATCATTAATTGGAGAAGATAATCAACACACCATTCTTGATGCCGATGATTTGGGAGATGGTATATTAATCTCAAAACCCAATGTCAAGGTAGATGGTTTTACAATACAACATGCTGGAAAAGCATTCGCTAATACTGCAGGTATACGACTTGAAGCATTATCTGCAACAATATCACATAACATCATAAAAAATAATGAATACCAAGGTATCGAAATATATAGCGATGAAAGCACGGGTCATATCATTTCCAATAATGTATTTGATTCAAACAGCATTGAAGGAATTGATCTTTCATGGTCAGAAAATAACCAAATTATTAACAACACCTTTATCAACAACGATTTGGGAATACGAATCAATCTCCATGACGATGAATCAAATCAAATAAACGATAATATTTTTATTAATGACGGCATCTTTTTCCAATCACCCTCACTACTGACCACTGTTACAAATAATATTGTCAACGGCAAACCATTGATTTATCTACAAAACCAATCTGACATGATTATTGAAGAGGGAGGACAAATCGTCCTTGTAAATTGTACCAATGTCACGATTCAGAATGTTAATATAACCAATACCTCCTGTGGCATACAACTCTTAGGAAACAACTACTGCACCATTAAAAATAACAATATTTCACATAATATGATGGGGATATGGGATTATAGTTCTCTAGCATCCAGAATAATTGATAATCAGCTATATTCAAATTCGCATTCTGGAATCTCATCTTTTCAATCAGCATCGAATGAAATCAGAGGAAATAGTATTATTGATAGCAATGCTCGATATGATATATTTCCAATATGGATCTGGCCATCAGCACTTGATTTATTCAATTCATACAAATGTGTAGTTAGCGAAAATAGGATAATTGCTAATAACTACTCAGGATTGTCATTAGCGGGATCCTTCAGAAATACTATAGAGAACAACTGGTTTGAAAATAATGGTGTGATGAGTATCATAATCTTTGCCTCTGGATTTAATCGAATCTCTCAAAATACCTTCATAAATAATGGCGAGGATCCTTATTTCTATGTATCAGCTCTTAATTATTGGAAGGGAAATTATTGGGATGAACCACGAATACTTCCAAAAATAATTCATGGTGAGCTCTTAAAATACAAATGGATTAACGTCGACTGGCGTCCTGCACAAGCACCTATTATCATATAGAACTCATCAATCTGCACAGAACAAAGACACATAGTACCTCTTATGTTTCTTTCTTCTGTTGAATATTGATTAAAGTAGAAATAATATAAAAAAATCACAGGCTATAATCATTTAACATTCCCCCAAAAACCACAAACCGGTCTACTTCCATTCCAAATCCGTGAGATATGCCATCAAAAATTCATACTACACATCATCCCAATACTACTCACCCCCAAAAAATAGTATAATTTCAGATTAAGAAAATTATAGTGATGCTGAATCAGTAAAAAGCTGTTGCATTCTCTCCATAAATCGCTGAGCTGACTGATATGCTGACTGTGCCTCTTCCTCAGTAACACACTGCAAAAGAGCATACTGATCCTTATGACGCACATCACGAATTCTATCCAACAGAAACACCCACTCTTCCTCTAAAAAATCCTTTTCAACATATTTTTCCAAATATCGGGCAATACAATAATGACTTTTTTCTCGAACACCATCTCGAAATAACACAGCACGTGAGACATGAAACATCGCCATATACGAAGATGATATCGATGATGCAAAAGCAGTCGCATCCAAATTTTTCCTAGACTCACGTAACCACTCATGCGCCATCTCAATACTCCGCTCACCTTTTGCCTTGGAAGGTTGAACATGTTGCAATAATCCTTTCCGAAAACAGTCTTGATAACTAGTCAATTCCCTCACCCCACAACACTATTGAATCATGATACAAAGCAGAATAAAATGGACTATCTTTCTTCAACTGAAATACTTTTTGTGGCGTCAAAACCAACAGTTGCACCTCAGCATGCACCATCATACGAATTTGTTTAACGAATATCGCAAGCTCTTTTTCATCAGGATACACATCTGTTTTAATCCAAATATCTACATCACTATCAACCGTATTTGTACCATGTGCCCAACTACCATAAATACCTACACCTTTAATATACGATTTCTTAAGAGATACACCTTGAAACTTATTCAGATTCAGAAGAACCTTAATACTTCGTGTAAAAAAACTATCAACCACACGATAGCCCTTATCTCTCTGAACAATATCGTGACGGTCCAACAAAGAGAGAAAATCAGAAACAAAACCTTTACTAAGACCAAGATCACCTGCAACCTTCCCAACGGTAACAGATTCACGAAATAAAACATAATTCAGAATTTGAATTCTTT
>JAHJFH010000121.1 GCA_018824925.1 Thermoplasmatota archaeon | reverse complement strand
TTTTTCCGAATCTTCTATTTCGAACTGTACTGTATCTCCTTCATTGAGGGAGATGTCTGTTGGTATGGAGTTTCGATGGACAAAGATTTCTTTATCATCATCGCATTGAATGAATCCATACCCTTTTCGTTCATTGAACCATTTGACTGTTCCTTCCATATGCGTATCACCTCCTCAGAATGGGTATATCTGGGATGATAAAAAGAGTAAAAAATAAAAATCTCAAAAAGTCGGGGAAAACGAAGTTGTGAAACTCTTATCTAATATTCCTTTCCACCTCTCTATGGGATATGCTGTCTTATATAGTTATGCATTACAACGGTTTTTCACAGTATTCTCTGCATGTTGTTGTTTTACACAATACAGATTGATAGTAAAAATTGCATTATTTTATCAGTAAATCATCAATCATTTTCAATAATCGAGTAAGCAAGGGGAAATGAAGCTGGAACCACTGCCAACCCAGACCATATGGATATGGTATCTGAATTTCAAGCATACCCCAGTCACTCTCGTCACTATACACATCACGAGCCTTACAGCGAATCGTATAAGAATCCTGTACATCCCATCTGCGTGATATGAACCATCCCATAAGCGTGAGATGACACATCTCATAAACACAAGCTACCATACCCTATTTTCATAAGATACCAGATACTACATTACCAAAAAATCAATACCCCCCGTCCAAACAACGTTTTAACCTACCCAACCAAAGTATAAATATGAATATGAAAATATCCGCCTTACCATGCTCGAAGACTTCCTCGCCGTCTTTATACCCCTCCTCATCATCGTTAACCCCTCATCAAGCCTCGCTCTATTTTCAATACTGACCAATAAATATTCCAAAGAACATCGATTACGAACAGCACGCAACGCAGTCACCTATGCCGCGATCCTCCTTGTTATCTTTGCATTAGGCGGCTCCGCCATCCTCAGCTACCTCGGAATCAGTATCCCCGCATTACGAATCGCTGGTGGAATACTTCTTGGCGCCGTAGGATTAGATATGCTCCGACGCGGAGAACAATTCGGTGAAAGCCCCACTGATAAAAAAGGCCAAGGTGCCGACATCGCACTCGTACCCCTCGCACTCCCCTCACTCTCAGGACCTGGAGCCATAACCGTCACCATCGTCAACGTCCAAACCTACCATTGGAGTCTCGTACTCATCGCCATACTCCTCACCATGCTCATAAGCTTCATCGTTTTCATGGGATCCATCATCGTTGTCCGCATCATGGGAAAACGCGGTATGGATGCCCTCACCCGCATCATGGGATTACTCACCGTTGCCATCTCTGTACAATTCGCCCTAACCGGAATAGCCTCCTGGATAGCAACCCTCACCATCCCCATATAAACATCACCACAGGGGAGCCCAATATATGACCACACAACCCACAACCACCCCCGAACAAAATATTATTCTCATCCGCTACGGTGAACTTTTTCTCAAAAGTACCTATGTCCGCAATCACTTCGAACAAACACTCATCAACAACATACAAACCTCACTAAAAAAAACTGAGATCCCCGCAAGAATTACCCGTGACCGCGGACGCATCTATCTACACACCCCACACATCCCCCAAACACTACCCATACTCACCCACATCTTTGGAATTACCTCCATCAGTCCCGCAACAACCACCCCTGCAACAATAAAACATATCAGTTCCACCGCACTCACCCTCCTCCAACCATACCTCACACCCACCACAAGTTTTGCTCTCCGCGTTACCCGCAGTGGCACCCACACCTTCACCAGCCAAGACATGGCCACAGCCATTGGCAACGACATCGTTCAAGCAACCCACGCACCCGTTAACCTCACCCACCCCGATATAGAACTTTTTATAGAAATCAGAGACAAAAACGCTTATCTCTTCACCCAAAAAATCACTGGTCCCGGAGGCCTCCCCCTAGGAACCCAAGGAACCATTCTCACACTCATCTCCCACAAAACTGATCTCCTAGCCATGTGGTATCTCATACGACGTGGTTGCAATCCCCTTATCGCCCTCACCAACACCACCCTCCAACCAGAAATCCACAGTTTCCTTACCACCTGGCACACAACCACACCCATCCACTTCATCACCCCAGACCCCCCCACACAATATCAGGAATTAAACACCCTTGCAGAAACTCATCACTGTAACGCCATCATCACCGGTCACACCCTAGAAACAACCACCCTAGCACAGCTGCACACCCTCAAAACCTCTCTCACCACCCCTGTTCTACACCCCCTTATCGCCCTCAAACCCGAAGACATCATCAAAAAAGCAACTGAGGTGGGTCTCTGCCTCTAACCATCACCATACTCGGTGCAGGAGCCATTGGCTCACTCTTTGGCGCATTCCTTGCGCAACACCACCATGTCACCCTCCTCTGCCGACCAGCCCACGCAACCGCCATTACCACCGATAACCTCACTATCACTGGAAAAACAACCCTAACAATACCCCTCACCGCAACAGAGAACCTCACCAACCTCCCACCACGCCCTGATCTAGTACTCATCACTGTAAAAGCATACGACACACCCACCATTATTACCCAAACAACAGCATACCTCCAAACAGCCCGCTGCATACTCACCCTCCAAAATGGCCTAGGAAACCTCGAACAACTCCTCAACATCCTCCCCGCACAAAAAATATACGCCGGCATCACCACCCATGGAGCCATCTATACCAAACCCGGTCACATACAACACACAGGGAAAGGCCGAACCATTATCGGATCCTACCACCCAACCTCACAATCCAAAGCACAATATCTAGCAGACCTCTTTTCCAAAACTGGAATACCAACCACGGTATCAAAAAACATCCAACAAGACCTCTGGAAAAAAGCTATTATCAACTCAAGCATCAACCCCCTTACCACCATTTTTCAATGCCCCAACGGCTATCTCATAAAAAACCCCCTTCTCAACACAATGACCAACCATATTTGCACTGAATCAACCACCATCGCTAATACCCAAGGATACCATCTAAAACCAGAGGAAATGCTCCATCAGACACAAACCGTCATTCAAGAAACAAAAAACAATTACTCATCCATGCTCCAAAGCCTCCAAAATCATCACCCAACCGAAATCAATCAAATAAACGGCTACTTAAAAGACATCGCACACACAAAAAAAATACCCGCCCCCCTCAACTCATTACTCACCACAATTATTCATACCCTAACCAATTAGAAACATAATCAGTAGTCTATATCATAGATGCTAAAAACATCAAACCCTATTAAGAAATATAAAAAACCCCCAGTATATAAGGAGATATCCATGAAAATCTTTGTAACCCGCGCTATTCCTGAAGCAGGACTCACATATCTTAGAAAACATGCTGATATAACAATAAACCCCCATGATCGTATGCTAACAAAACAAGAAATACTCAATGGCATTAGGGGAAAAGATGGACTACTCTGTTTACTCACCGACCCTATCGACCATGATGTCATCACAGCTGAACCAAAACTGAAAATGATAGCTAACTACGCCGTTGGCTACGACAATATCGACATAAAAACAGCCACCAAACAAGGCATACTGGTGAGTAACACCCCTGGCGTTCTCACTGATACCACCGCGGAACTCGCCTGGTCACTCGTTTTTGCAGTCGCCCGACGAATCGTCGAAGGCGATCAATTTATCCGACAAGGAAAATTTCGGGGATGGGAACCCCTGCTGATGCTTGGAAGGGACATCGCCAACAAAACCTTAGGAATTATTGGAACCGGTCGAATAGGTACCGCCTTTGCTCTTAAAAGCCAAGGTTTCAACATGCCTGTGCTTTACACCGATATTACCACCAACGAGGTATTAGAAAAGCAACTCCATGCAAAAAAAGTAACGTTAAACCAGATGTTAAAAACTGCTGATATTATTTCAGTCCATGTCTCACTTACCCCCCAAACCCATCATCTTATTGGTAAAGACCAATTGCAATCTATGAAAGAAACCGCAATTCTCATCAATACGGCACGAGGACCAATCATTGATGAAAACGCCCTTATTATAGCATTACAAAATCACTGGATATTTGGAGCTGGTCTGGATGTCTATGAACATGAACCAGATATCCCAAAAGAATTGCTCAGACTACCCAACGTAGTTGTTCAGCCACATACTGGCTCAGCAACCTATGAAACACGCTCAAACATGGCGATACTCACCGCAAAAAACCTTATATCCGGTATTCAGGGACATCGACCGCCAAACTGTGTCAACCCTGAGGTATTTACCAACCATTAATTATAGGGTAAACACCCATACTTCCGGATCCTTTGGTAATTCATCTTTTTCAATATCGATCTCATTACCAACTTTTAACGTTTTATAGATATTTTGTTCAAGAAACGACTCAACACCAGTAATTGGTAATGATAGCCCCTCTACCTTAAAATGCATAGGAATAACAATCCGTGGCTGTATCGCTTGAACCACACGCCATGCCATCGGAGCATCTAATGTATAGGTACCACCAACGGGGATAAACAAAATATCAACCGCGCCTAATTGCTTCACAAGCTCATCAGAAAGTTCATGACCAAGATCACCGAGATGACAAAAGGTGATATCATCACAGATAAACTTATACAACCAGTTCGCCCCACGTTTTGCTCCTTTGTCTTCATCATGATACGATTCAAATCCCTGTACTTGCACAGCACCCATAGTCCGTTTGCGCCCATCAGTAATCACCCGTGAACCCGGTTTTTCAACAGTTTTTATACTATTATGATCATAATGATCATGAGAAACTATAACAATATCGCCAGTTATTGTTGGTGGCGGGATACCTATCGATTTTCCATCATGCGGATCAGTTACTATTGTCACGTCATTGGTTATTTCGAAACATGAATGTCCATGCCAACGTATTAGAAGCATGCCTCAACCTCCTCCACCCTTCACGTAATAAAAAATGGGAAGGTGAATACATTGTAGGCCTTAAAAATATTATGGACGCAAACGTCCAATTTTTATATACCGAGTTTCATTGTTTTCTTGATACGAAAATAGAATTTCTTTATTAACGGAATGTGCTAAACGAATAGCCCGGCTGATATCTGACCATCGCTCTTTATAGGTACACCCAACAACATGAATTAAATATTCAGCATGCGTTTTTTCAGGTCGATGTGTATATGCACGAAAATGAGCTCCAAATTTATAGCCAGTTTTCACAATAAGCCCTTGGTGTTTAAGCTTCTCAAAAACCTGTATACGCGCGGGAAGATCAGGATATATTTTCTGATATTGTTTTATCAGCTGAGTAGCAGATATTTTTTTATTATGGATCGTTTTAATTGTCAGGTGGTTTTTTTTCATTAAATATATCGCTTCAATAATGGAGAGTTGTAATCCCGGGCTAAATGGTTTTCCATAGAATTCTTTTTGATGTAACTCATTGGCGAAATCTTTGTCAAATAGGACCACCCGGTTTTCAAGAAGTGTCGCTTGTCCTGATCCCATGATTTCTTGGTGTATGTTTCCTTGTGGTGTAATATAACTAACCTCATAATAGGTGAGATCTCCTTCCTCGTCCACAATGCCATACCATACAACGGAGTGTTCAGTTTTTGCAGTGATAAGGATTTCTTGTGTTTCTTTTATGGAGAATTGATCATGTTCGGTGAAGACATATATCGTTTTTTTCGGTTCCTCTGATTTTTTGATATGATGGATAAACCCCTGGATGGGTTTAGGTGTTTTTTTAAGAGCGTAGCCTCGTTTCCTGAGGTCTCTATATATTAGAAAAAGACTATCAAAGTGAGGGTTTTTCTGGGTGGTAAGCTTAAAAAAATCTTCAAAGGTGAGTATAGTTTTTTTATTGACATGGATTGTTAGTTTGTGTTCACTAACCAGGTAGGCTGCTTCAATAGTATCTAGGAGAAGATGATTTTGGTTTAGGGGGGTTCCATATTGGCTTTTTGAATGTAACCGGCTTGCTTCTCGTGGATTCTCAACCAAAACACCGGTATCTGTTAGTACACCATATGTTACCATTCTCAGAGGGTAATATGGTTAGATTATTTGGGTTTATGGGTATTGGAGTTTATATGGAATTTATCGTATATTATGAAGCTTTGTATCGGCAGCTGACGGCCTTTTTTATGGAAAAACATATAACCGTGACTATTATTATCAATATATTAGAGTTTATTTCGGGAGGCAAATTTTCCGAAACAATAGGGGGAAATCACATGCTTAAGAAAGTAATTGGAATGTGTATAAGCATCTTTTTGTTAATCACTGGTTTTGCGTCAGCAAGTTTTTCAGTACCAGACGTTAATACTCAGGTAGAAAGGAATGCTCTGATGGTTACCCTTTCTGCGGGTTCATATGAATTTTCTGCTTTTGATGAGACGGCTAATGAAATCGATATGGAGGGGTTTGGTACCTGGTTATATCCAGGTGATCCGATGGTTCCGGTAAAAACCTTGTATATTGGATTACCCCCGGGTGGTGAGGCTTTGTCCATCAAGATTCTTTCTGAAGAGACATCAATGCTCCTATTGCCATTACCAGTACGAACAGCACCAGGTATTGCCGATAGTGCGTATGAGACAATATTCACTAGTGATACCTCATATCATTCGACGCCTCTACCTCAAAACTGTTGCGTTTTAAAGGGGATGAGTCAATTTCGAAAATATGATTTAGCGATGATACAATTCCTCCCTATTACTTTTGATTCCGCTGCTGAAGTATATATCCTTCATGAGTCGGTGGTACTTGAAATTACATATCAAATAACGCATACCCCCTTAGATGTACTTCTTGCGGATACAGCTATGGAAACAGAGGCTCAGGCATTGATCTATAATTATAACACAATCAAAACTGCCTATGCCCCAATAGCTGTCCCTGAGAATCGCCAAAACTATGATTATTATATTATTACCACTGCGGCCACGGCAACAGCGATTAATGGCTTTATTACCTGGAAGACCTCCATTGGATACACGGTCGGTACGACTACAGTCACCTGGATTGTTACGAATTATCCTGCAGCAGATACCCAACAAAGTATCAGAAATTTTCTGGTTGCGAACTATGCGACCTGGGGTTTACAATATGTATTGCTTGTAGGGAGTCATTCTACAATCCCGATGCGTACCTGTTGGCCAGACCCAACTGTGCATACTGCTGATGGTCAACATGATATTCCTACTGATTATTACTATGCTGATCTCACGGGGAATTGGGATAGTGATGGTGATGGATTCTATGGTGAGATGGGTCATGATGCTCTTGATTTAACCCCTGAGGTGTATGTTGGGCGAATACCTAGTGATTCAGCAACTACAGTTTCAAGTATTACATTGAAAATCCAGAATTTTGAACAAACAGCGTATACGGGATGGAAGAAAAATGCGATGCTCCTCGGTGCAGTCTATGGCTATGCTAATGAGGATAATTCAGGAAACCCTCGTTGGGATGGTGCTGAGGTCATGGAACAAATACGTACTAACTATCTTACGGGGTTTACTATTGTCAACATGTATGAAAAACAAGGGCTTTCACAATGTCCTTATACCTGCTCACAAAGTCTCACGAACACTAATGTGAAAAATACATGGTCGGCAACAAGTGGTTATGGCATTGTTGCTTGGGCATCCCATGGATTACAAACCCAGGCTAACCGTTGGCTTTGGGGATGGGATGATGGTGACCTGGTTCCAGAGACTACCAATGGAGAGATTACCTGGCCAATTTTCATTCAATCCAGTGATACCACGACATTCTATAACACAAAACCACCCGTTGTCTTTGCAGCTAGTTGTTACTGTGCTCACCCAGAAACCAGTAATAATTTAGGGGCTGCTCTTTTAATACAGGGTGCTTCAGCTTTTATTGGGGCAACACGAACCTCATGGGGAAGTATTGGATGGACACAACCTGCGCATGGTGGACATGGAACCGTCTGTTATGATTTCACTAATCGTATTTTAAACCAGGATGAGGACTGTGGTCATGCAATGGTCAACTCAAAACTCTATGTTTTTAATACCTATCCATGGGGTGGCTGGTGGGATTATGCGAATATGTATAATTTTGTGCTCTATGGCGATCCTTCAATGGTTATGAATCTTGCCCCCTCAACTCCCGTGCAACCCTCAGGACCAACTACGGGGATTGTGGGGCAACTGCTCGCTTATTCAACATTCGCTATGGAACCGACTGGTGATTTTCTTAAATATGGGTGGGATTGGAATGGCGATTTTGTGGTTGATCAATGGGATGATAATGGTGGCGCTTATTATCCGCCCACAACACCAATCTCTACACAACATATCTGGAACAGTGCGGGCACCTATTCCGTTCAGGTTAAAGCCGAGGATATCTATGGGAGACAATCAGGGTTTTCAACCCCACTTATCGTAGTCATTACTGGTGGTAATACCCCACCACAGCAACCACAGACTCCCACTGGACCTGCTCATGGACGAGCAGGAGTTACATATCCATATGGAACTGCAGCCAATGATCTCGAAGCCGATCTTGTGAAATATGGCTGGGATTGGGATGGTGATAAAATTGTTGATCAATGGGATGACAACGGTGGTGCCTTTTATCCATCAGGATTACTTGTCCATACCCAACATTCCTGGTCGCAACAGGGTACGTATACGATCTATGTGATGGCTGAAGATATTCATGGTGCACAAAGTATCTGGTCACAACCCCTTACAGTTACAATGCCAACTACCTATGGTTTCTGGTACCAATTCCCGTTGCTCTATCGGATTCTAACCACCTTTTTTTCCCTTTTATAGGGAGTAAAATAATAGCGGCATTATTTGCGGTAATAATCCTCAATACTTCGGGGTATCTGACCATTGTGAGTATGGTATGAGCCCTTTTCTTTTTTCTTTTGCGGCATCCCACTTGAGATGAGAATTCCTAGACCAATACCACCGATAAGACCAATGACAGCAAATACGATAAAGTAGCTGAAATAGCGTATTGTTTGTGCAGAATATGTTGGGGTGTTGATCTCAGGTATACCGACATAACGTGATGATCCAGAGTTGTAGGATCCGGTATATAATAAAGCCCCAGCGATAAGATCAGCATATTTATAATATACAACCGCGATTTCAGGGGTTGATTCGTTGACTAGGCTTTGTCCATATTCATAATAACTTACGGCGAGAACTGGTTCAATCCCTTCATTACGGCTTTCTGCGATGCTACCACTCGCGCTTTCTTGTGCTCGTTGAAGTTTATCATCTGTCATCCCATCAATGAGTTCTAACGCGAGGTTGGCTTTCACTAATGATTCTAACGCCTCAAATAATGCAGCTGCGGCATATCCAGATGTTTGGTCATCCCGAGCGGTCTCTAACAGGTTTTCAGCTTCAGCAAGATAACTTGAGGTATGGCCCATTTCCTGAAGAAGTAAGCCTGAGTAGGTTACGGATTGTTGCGCATCCTCAATATAATTTTGAGCTAAGGATTCAATTGTTGTATGATTATATATGCCCGGGTCACTGAAGGCTTGGGAAATGTTGAGCCACCATTTGACACTTTCACTGCGTTTTAGAGCATATGCTAGTTGCGTCAAAGCACTCAGATAGTTTTGGTTTTGTATATTTGTTTCTGCATCCATAAGATAGGATGCCGCATCAGAAGCTCGTTTTTGAGCAGCACCAACACATTGGAGGGTGGTTGCACCAACTATTGTTGCATTTTTTGCCACCGCACTCATATTGGCATGAAACATTGTAATATTTCTAAGTAAATCTGTAACATATTGTGCACTATCCTCTGCTTGGAAATATTCACAGGCATAGATCACAAACTGAGCATCAATCAGACTTTGAAATGAATTACTTGTGCTGGTATAATATAAATCTTGGTCAAACCAGGATTGTGATTCCTGAAAATTCTGTTTAGCACCATTAAGATAATCTGTGACTTGATTACGAAAATAATAGGGATAATAATTTGAGATTTCTGTTGTATTAAAAAGAAAACTTGCGTTCTGGTACAGAGTTCGTGCTTCTTTTAGTAATGATGTTGCTAATGGTTTCATTGAATCAATATAGTCCTCAGTTGTAATAGAATCATTTGAAACTGTTTCGGGAAATGTGTAACCCGTGAAGTACCAGATAGCATCATTAACATCCTCTATTTCAACAACTTCGATACCATATTTTTGTGCCGCATAATCAGATACATTCCGGGTGACTGGTCGGGTAATAATTTGAGTCCACCCGCTATCTGTTGTTGAAGTTTCGGTTATCGTCTCTGTATACGTATTTTGTCCTTTTAGGATTAGAAACCGATGTGCCCCAACCGAAGCAGCAGCATCAACCTTCTGGACAATACCTCCCACTGGGCCAATACTTCCATCAGGATTAATCATGCCGGTCATTACGGTTTGATTATCCATCTCCCAATTTTCAAGTAGGGAAACTACAGCAACAGTCATAATCGCACCCGCTGAAGGCCCTCCAATAATGGGTGCCTCAGTTCGTACGACAAAGAAATAATCAAAAAGATCAGGGTTTGTCTCCAAATTTGGATCACCACGAACAAGTGCATTAGCTACGGATACGGCAAGACGAGCAGACCCCTGCATATCTATCTGGGTTAACGGCAAAGTATCAACAAATACTCGTCCAGTTCCCTGACTTTGAATCGTGACCGTAATTGTTGATATCACCCCGCGATACCCCGAGGTGGTTTGTGCAACTGCTGGGGCAAAGACGGTCACATTTCGATACTCAACAGATATAGTATCTGAGGAAATTTCCCCTGGTTGAACCGCAATACTTACAGGAGCATATACTGAACTTATTAAAACTAGAAATAAACTGATGCATACAATGGTTTTTTTCATAT